>JACMLS010000024.1 GCA_014379485.1 Bacteroidia bacterium
TTCCACATCATCTCTTAAACGTTTCGCAAAATCTTCTCCCACTAATTTTTCAAGTGTATCATCCTGCAGATTTTTTATTTCAACAGACTCAGCAATGGTTTGCTTATCATCTGCACGAAAAAGATGCAGGCTTTTTTCATATAAATTATAAACTCCTTTAAAAGATTTACCAATACCAATTGGCCAGGAGAGCGGGCGTACTTTTATTTTTAATTCTTTTTCAATCTCATCACACAGGTCAAAAGGATCCTGCCCCTCGCGGTCCATTTTGTTTATGAAAACAATTACCGGTGTATTTCTCATCCGGCAAACTTCAAGCAATTTTCTTGTTTGCGGCTCAACACCTTTTACACAATCAATTACCATGATAGCGCTGTCTACGGCGGTTAAAGTTCTGTAAGTATCTTCCGCAAAATCTTCGTGGCCGGGTGTATCAAGAATATTTACTTTATAACCTTTGTATTCAAACGCCATTACAGAAGTGGCAACAGAAATTCCTCTCTGCCGCTCTATTTCCATAAAATCTGAAGTGGTGTGCTTTTTTATCTTATTCGATTTTACTGCCCCCGCCACTTGTATTGCTCCACCAAACAACAGAAGTTTTTCGGTAAGCGTGGTTTTACCGGCATCGGGATGCGCAATAATTCCAAATGTTTTTCTGCGTTTTATTTCCTCTTCAGCTGTCATACAAAATAAATGTAATTGATTGTAATTGGTGGTAATTTGTTGTTGCTTTACTCTCCCTTCGAACCTTTTCCCTCGTCACTTGTCCCTCTCCCTCGCGCCTTAAATATAAAAAGCCCCTGTTTTTAAGGCAGGGGCTTTTTATATGAAAAAAAATTATTCTGTAATGATCACAAGGTATTTAGATGCTCCCCAAAATTCTTCTGCGTTGGTGATCTCTAATTTTTCTACCGGTTTTTCTCCAACAAGTTTATAAGAACCTGATGGGTGAGTGGTAAGGATCTTTGCTTTTTTGCTGCCAATTGGTATAACAGTCATCTGGGTCATATCAGCTTTAGTAAAATAATCTTTATTAAAATCTGCTTTTAGGGTAACTGTCTTTCCCATTCCTAAAACTCCGCCTTCTTTAGAGGTAACTCCTTTTTCTTTCAGTTCTTTTCCGGTGCCAATGCAATAGAAAACAGTATTTAGTTTTTCTGTTTTTGTACTGCTTTCAACTTCAACAGCAGTGTAATTTGCTTCCATATTGCCCAGCTCAATGTTCAGGCTTTCAATTTTGTTTTTCAGGTCCTCTATCTCCGCGTCTTTATCGGTGATCATGCGCTCAAGATTGGCTATCATTTGCTCAAGACCTTGCATTTTAAGATCAGACTCTTTTAATTTTTTATTAAGAACGCCAACGCGTGCTTTGTTCTTGCCAAGCAAATTGTAAATAGCCTGTATGTCTTCTTTAATTTGTTCTTCTTTACTTTTTGCATCAGAACCAGAACCAGAATTGCTTGCTACAATTTTTTCTTTCGCCTTAATTTCATCAAGGTTGGTAGAGATTTCATTGAAGGCGGTTACAAATTCCTGTATAGCTTGTTCTTTTTCAGAAATTTTGCTGTCGCGGTTGCCAATTTCTGTGTTAAGACTGTCTTTAACCGGGTCTTTTTCAGGTTCTCCTGTACCGCAGGAAGAAAAGGTAAGGGCCGCAGCCGCAAAAATTGCAATAATAAGTGTGTTTATTTTTTTCATGTGTATATAATTTGTTTGTTTAAGGTTACATGGAATACGCCATATTCATTTTCGGGTTGTACGCTAAGGTATATGGCTATTTCATGTGTTAAA
>JACMLS010000207.1 GCA_014379485.1 Bacteroidia bacterium
AAGAAAATCTGACCTTAAGTTTTACATTTCTACCGGAGAAAAAATAGACAGCGTGGTAACAGAGCGCATGATCGAAAATATTTTTTTCAAAAACTCTCCCATGCACGACGGGGCTGTAATTATTACAGGCGACCGCATTGTTGCTGCCCGTTGTGTACTTCCGGTTACAGAAAAAGAACAATTTCCCTCTCATTACGGTATGAGGCACAGAGCTGCTGTTGGAATAACAGAAACATCAGATGCACTTGCAATAATTGTCTCTGAACAAACCGGCGATATTTCTGTCGCTTCAAACGGGCAGATCCGCTCTAAACTTGACGCAGATAAACTGAGAATTGTTTTGCAGAAGGAAATGGCTACTAAGGAGTGAGAAGGGGCGAAGGGCTAGGGAAAGAGGCGAGGGACGATGGAGTTTATTTATTTTTGATTTTATGTAAGGGAGTTTCAGTATAAGGAGTAAGTATAGAGTATAAGGAAAGAATAACCGGCTCAATCCAGCGATTTTTTATTGAAGATCGTGTACCCGAAATGGATCAGGTAAGAAAAACTGTTTTTACCGTTTTCGTAATAGTTTATAGAAAAACTTATTGGCCCTAATGGGGTATGATAAACAAGTGCACCCATTAAAATAAAATGCCGGTATAGAAAATTTGTACTGTAATATGCCTGGTTAGTTATAGGATCTGCCAGAATTGAGTTTACGGGCTGAAAAATATAACCCTCGGCCCGCACATCCAAATTTTTTACAGGGTGTACAATTGCTTTTAAGCCGCCTGCAAGGTATTGGTGTGCGCGGTAATTCGGCAGAAAAAGTGTTTTACTTTCCGGGGTTGGTGTAAATGCCGGTGCAGATAAAATGGTAGAAGTATAGTTGCTGAAAAAACTCTGGTTATACCATGCCGCTTCTGCATACACACCAAATTTTATTCTTTTGGTTGTTTTAATATACATATCAAGCGTTGCTTTAAATTGCAGCCATTGGTGAAATTTAGAAACAGTATCCTTAAGCACCGTTGTTGAACCCGGATACGCATATTCAAATCCGTTTACAAATTTCGCTTTTACGTTCAGAAACATTCCTTCTGAAGCATATTGTTTTCTGTTAAGTGTATTGCGTGTAAAATTTACATTCGCATGGAAGTAATCAAAAAAAGTTTTATCTGCAGTATCCTTTTCAGTAAAATTATTCTTCTGATAATAGTAATTTGTTATTTCTGCAAACCCTCCACCTACTGTTAATTTTGAGTTGTTCTTTACCGGAAAGCCAAGGTTCAGGTCTCCGTACCCGTCACGCTGAATAAGATAAGGCGGAACTTCGAGTATGTAAAAAAGATTTGAACTTTTAAAATAATCCCAACGCAAATAAGCTGCAGAGGGCTCAATGTAAAACGGAATTTTAGTTGGAAAATCAATTCTTATTTTTCCGTAAGCAGAGGTATTCAGTTTTCCGAAATACCCGTTACCGTAAAAGGTCCATGCTGCTTTTCCAAAATAGTTATACTGAATTCCAAGAAAACCTTCTGAGATGGGCCTGTTAGAAAAATTTCCTCCTACCTGTACAAGGAAATCTTTTTCTTTTTTCATAGAAAGTTTCAGTTTATAATTTCCTGTAATCGGATCAGGTTCTGCGGTAGGATACAAATACTTTATTTTATCGTCAGCAGCCAGTTTATAAAAGCGCGAAGATAATTTTGCAAAATCAAGTGTTTTATCTTTTTTAAATAAAAGTCTTCTTACATAAGTGGCCTGACTTTTTTTTAATCCTTCAATTTCAAGCGA
>JACMLS010000208.1 GCA_014379485.1 Bacteroidia bacterium
AATTAGATGCGCACAAACTTATTGAAGACTTTATGTTGCTTGCCAATAGAAAAGTGGCAGAACTTTTAGGAAAACCAAAAGCAAACGAGCAGAAAAAAAGACATCCGGTTGTGTACAGAATTCACGACACACCCAGTACAGATAAAATGAATGCCTTGGGAGAATTTGTTGCCAAGTTCGGTTACAAAATGGATCTTAAGAGTACAAAAAGCACCACCGCATCGCTTAACCAATTATTGAAAGATGTGAATGGAAAAAAGGAATCGGACATGATAGAGTTGCTGGCGGTGCGTAGTATGCCCAAAGCAATTTACACCACAAAAAACGTGGGGCATTATGGTTTAGGGTTTGATTTTTATACGCATTTCACTTCGCCCATTCGTCGTTATCCTGATGTAATGGTGCATCGTTTATTGCAGGCTTTTTTAGAGGGAAAAACATACAGTAACGAAAACGAACTGGAGAATTTAAGCAAACACAGTTCTGAAATGGAAAAACTGGCGGCAGAAGCAGAACGCTCTTCTATAAAATTCAAACAGGTTGAATACATGGAGCAGTTTGTGGGAGATCGATTCAGGGGAATGATAAGTGGCGTTACAGATTTCGGAATTTTTGTGGAGATAGTTGAAAACAAATGTGAGGGAATGATCCGAATGCGTGACCAGCGCGATGATTTTTATGTGTACGACGAAGACAATTACCGTTACGTTGGCCGAAACAATGGAAAAATTTATGCACTTGGAGATTCTGTGTGGATAGAAGTGAGAAAAGCAGATGTTTTCAGAAAGCAATTAGATTTTGTTTTTGTAAGTGGGCCCGGCGCAAAAAACGACGAGGATGATTTTAAATCTCAGCCAGTATCAAATCCGTTTAACAGACCCGAAGGAAAATTTTCTGAAACAAACGCAGAGTTCGCAAAAAAATCAGACTCAGGTCCGCGTAAAAGTAAATTTTCTAAATCAGGCTCAGGAAAAAATTCAGGAGGCAGTAAAGGCGGGGGAGGTAAAAATTCGGGAGGAAAAGGTGGAGGAAACAGAGATTCAGGCGGGAAAGGTAAAGAGGGTGGGAAGAAGAAGAGGTGGTAGGTTTTGAATGACAAATAAATTTACGATGCAATTTTCTTTCCGTAAATATGCTCTTCTGATTTTATCTTTCTTCGTTTTACTATTCAACACAAGTTGTGAACCCTCTAAGGAGGAAAAGCTCAGCAATTACATTAGAGAATTCAGAAAATTTTACGCGAGGGCTCAGCCTTTTTTCGAGAAGCTTAATAAACTTTCTCAATCACTTCCTTTTCCGAACAGTACCGAACTTAGTTTTGAATCTAAACCAACCATTCCGTTTAATTTTGAAATGAAAACTTCAAATGTTGTGTGGGTTGAGCTTGAGGGAATAGCGGACAAATCTAATTTTTCTCCGAATTTTAAAATGCTGCAAACAATTCCTACCAGCCTTTCAACATTTGGCAGAGATATATTTGAAGCCGACAAAAGAAAATTGGATGAGGATAGTTTGTTGCTTGCGGGCACTGATACTACGCTATATGAAATGTATGCTGCAAGTTTAACTACCCGCAGAACACCTTACGCCATTTTTGTAAAAGAACTTAGCCGCGAAGAAACAGAAGTAAAAGAAAAAGATTTTCTGAATTTTTCTTTTGAAGGAGGAGGAATACTTGTTGCTGTGTGGATTGCCGATATAGAAAAAATGAAAATTATTGGAAGTTATCTTACAATGGCACAACCAACAGAAGCTCACAGCATCAGCAGCTTTGGAGATAAAAGTTCTGAAGATGTTAAGAGTGAAAACCTGAGAGTGGAGATTTACAGAGCGGCTTGTTTAAAGGTTTTTCAGAATGTTAAGGGAGATGTTGTGGGGGCGTTGGGACAATAATTTAAATTTCAATAAAAATGAGAATGAGATTTGTTTTGTTTTTAATGGGATTGATTTTTTTTGGCGAACTTTATTGTCAGAATTCTGTTGCAACAAAGAAAACTGATGTTGAAGAGGATGGTCTTATAGGAAAAGTGAAACAGATTAAAGTTGAAACAGGAGAAGCAATTCTAAAAGAGGGAAAAATTGTTTTGAAAAAAGGTGACTGTGATGGGGCCGAAAATTATCAGGTCACTTACAATGAATTTGGTTTTCTTTTAGAAAGAAAAGATTATTGTGCTGACGGGAGTTTGTGTGAGAAAGAGGTTTTCAGATACAATGAAAATAAAAACCTGGTTGGAATAAAGGAATATCTTAAGCACGATAGTTTACTTTCCTGGACCGAGTATTTATACGATGAAAAAGGAAGGCTTGCCAGAAAAAAACGGTACAGTTATGGAACGTTGATGGATCTAAAGTATAGTTACAGGTTTGACCATGAAGGAAACGCAATAGAAGAAACAAATTTTGTAGCAGGAGATAGTGTGGTTAGAATAGATTTCATCAGGCTTGACAAAGGCGGCAGAAAAACTGATATAGTAAATTTTCACGACGGAAAGTTTGTTGAAAAAATAATGAACACCTACGATGAAAAAGGAAACTTACTTGTGTTTAAAAAAATAAGAGTAGGACCTGTTTATGACAGTACGGTTTATACTTACAGTTCAGATGGGAAAATCCTGGAAAGCAATAATTATATTGAAGGAGCCTTTAAAGAAAAAGACAGGTATAAATACGATTCGACAGGAAACGAAGTTGAGAAA
>JACMLS010000209.1 GCA_014379485.1 Bacteroidia bacterium
TCGTTTACTTCTATTCACACAGCCGCCAGCGGACAAGGAAATGTTGTGGCCGGAGTTTTTTTTGACGGCAACACTATTTACATTGGAACAAACGACGGTGTACTTGTTTCTGTAAACGGAGGAACAAGCTGGGCAACAGCAGCCATTACCGGAATTCCGGCGAGTGAAGCGATCTGGAGTTTTTGTGCCGCAAAGGTTGGAGTCACCACGCGCTTTTTTTGTTTAACAAGTGATCCGGGAAATGTTTATGTTGGTTTACAGGGAAGTGATTACTCTGGATTTTTAGCAGGAGTGTATACTTGTGATTACGGCACAACGCAATGGACTTCTGTAATGAACGGAATTACCGTTGGCACAGATTATCCAATGTTCATTGACATGGCAGAAAACAATATCAATACCGTTTACCTTGCCGGAAGTAATTCTAATAACGAACCGATAGTAATGAAAAGTACCAACGCCGGCGGAAACTGGTCTCATGTTTTTAATACTGCATCTAACGCAAACATAAAAACAGGTTGGAGCGGACAAGGCGGAGACAGAGGCTGGAGCTACGGCGAATGTCCTTTTGGTTTTGATGTGGCTGCAAACAACCCCAATTACGTTGTGTTTGGCGATTTTGGTTTTGCGCATAAAACTTCTGACGGTGGAGCAAACTGGAGACAAGCTTATGTTGATACTGTTTACGAACATGCAGCCGGAAGCAATACGCCCATAAAACAATTGTATAAAAGTATTGGAATAGAAAACACCACTTGCTGGCAGGTAAACTGGTCTGATGCAAATAATATGTTTGCCTGTTACTCAGACATACGCGGAATTAAAAGTACTGATGCAGGAACAACCTGGAGTTTTAATTATAGTGGCCACTCAGCAAACTCAATGTACCGTATTGCAAAAGCGACCAACGGAACTTTGTTTGCAGGAACAAGTAATGTACACGATATGTACCAGAGTACGCGCCTTGCAGATAATTTGCTTGACGCGAATGATACACAAGGAAAATTAATTTACTCAACAGACAACGGGCTTACGTGGACTTTGCTTCACAATTTCGGCCATCCTGTTTTCTGGATAGCGCTTGACCCGAATAATGCTAACCGTGCTTACGCAAGTGTTATTCATTATAACAGCGGAGCAGGCCTCGGAGGCGTGTATCGTTGCGATGATCTGAATAATTTGGGAAGCTCAACATGGACTTTAATAAATAATACGGTAACACGAACAGAAAAACATCCGGCCTCTTTAGTGGTGTTGAATGATGGAAATTTAGTTGCCACTTATTCCGGAAGAAGAGACGGCAGCGGAGTTTTTACGCAAAGCAGCGGAACTTTTACCTACAATCCAACAAGCGGGGTTTGGGCTGATGTTTCTGATCCGGGAATGCATTATTGGACAAAAGATGTAGTGATTGATCCGAACGATGCGTTGCAGAATACCTGGTACGTTGCCGTTTTCAGTGGCTGGGGTGGTGCGCCAAACGGATTGGGAGGTTTATACAAAACAACTAACCGCGGCACAAGCTGGACAAAAATAAATAATCTTGATCGTGTTACTTCCATCACCTTCAATCCATCTAACGCAAGTGAAATTTATATGACTACCGAGCAAGATGGTTTGTGGATCAGCTCGAATATAAATGCAACTACGCCAACTTTTACGCAGGTTACAAATTATCCGTTTCGCCAGCCGGAGCGTGTGTTCTTTAATCCATACAACACCAGCGAGATCTGGGTAACAAGTTTTGGAAACGGAATGAAAATGGGAACGCTTACAACAAGCGGAATTAAATTTGAAGAAAAAGAAAATATTTCTGTTTTCCCAAATCCCGCAAAAGACGAATTGAACATTGATCTTTCTGTTCTTTCAGGAAAAAATGTGCTTGCAGAAATTTATGATGTAAGCGGAAGACTTGTAAAAACAGAATTGCTTAACGGAAAAGGTGTTCAGCAGATTAGCATACAAACTCTTGATAAAGGCTGTTACTTTTTGAAAGTAAAATCGCAGGAGAAAGTTTACAGCGTTTCTTTTGTTAGGGAATAAATAACAAGAGCTTTAACAACGGATAGAAGATATAAGATTGGTGCACGAGGAATTTTCAAAAGGAAAGTCTTTGGCAACCCAGTCTTATTTCCTATCTCACCATTTAGTCCAAATAAAATTTTATGACTTTATAAACCTGCTCATCAACAAGGTTTTTCTGAATGAAAAAGGCCTTTCTTCCGGAGATGATGATCTTTTTTGGAAGATAGGGTGTGTTGGGTATTTCAGAACGCGCTGTCTCTTTGCCTGTATTTACATCAAACCTTATTAAGGTGAGTTTGCTGTCGTAAAATTTTGCCAGCCAGGTTTCCTGGTTCTGCCTGTCAACATATACTTTATGCAACAGGTACTTGTTTTTCATAACACCGAAAGCGCAAAGTGTGTTGATCTCGTTTTTTTTATTTACAAAGTGAATGAGCGAATCTGTAAAATTAAAAACATAAAGTGTGCTGTCGGTTTTTTCCATTTGTGCCTCCACGCAACCAAGCCATTGAACATAATCCCAGGGCAGTTGCAATTGTTCGCGATAAAGTTCAATGTTTTGTTTTAGTTCGCTCACAGGCACGCCATACTGCTGCAATTTTGTATCTGCCCGCACCTGCAAAAAATACTGAAGGCTGTAGTCTGTTTCAAAACTTTTTATTTTATTAGTATCCGCAAAACAAACCAGCGGGTGTTTCAGACCTTTCTGGTTTTCGTTGTAATAAAAAAATTCTTTTCTCAGGTTGCGATAGCTCATTGCCTGGAAATAATAATTACTGTCGCACACACAAACACAATTTCCCATTACCTTGTTAAAGGTTTTAGCATGAACAGGCGAAAGCAAACGTAAGTTTACAAAATCGTAAAACACCTGCCACACGCTGTCTTTATTTTTCATTTGCAAATTTCCAAGACAGTCGTAGTCAATTGCTTCAGTATACTTGTCTACCACGCGGATCGCTTTATTTTCTCCGTATTCGTCTGTAAGTTCAAGAAAGTTTTTATCGTTTCCCGCTTTAAGCAATACCATGTCTTCGTGCAACAATTCAAAATCAAGCACTATGTCCTGTTTTTTTTTATTGAGGATCACTTTTTTCTGCGCAGAGATCACCACTTCATTGAGTTCAAAGTTTTTTTGCGAAATATAAAAAGTATCGTTCAGCATTTTCTTTACAGGATATTCTGCGGAAGAATATCCTAACAGAGTAAATACAAGTACCGGCTCTTTTACTTTTAAAGGAATGTTTATTTTAAAAGCACCGTTTGAATTTGTTGTTGTGGAACTAAGCTCTCCTTTTAAAACCACCAGCGCATTATTAACGGGTAAACGTGTTGCACGATCAAGCAAAACTCCGTTAAATGATTGCTGAAACAAAAATTGAGAATAAAATAAAATGAAAATAACCGTAATGGCTCTTTTAATAACAGACTGGCCGCGACGAACTTTTATCTTTGAATCTAATCTCAATTCCGGTTTTTTCAATACTAAATATACTGAAATGAGTAAGGCAAACCAAAAGGATTTTTATATGTGGTGTTTTTTTACCGATCCCAGCATCCGCTCAAAATTTCTATCGGAAGTAAGAAGCGCTTTTTGAATGCGGTGTGCGTAGTGAATACTGTCTAACACTTCTTTGTTCTTCTCAGCTAATTTTTCAAAAGCTTCTTCTACTTCGTGTTTTTGTTCTTCTATAATTCTTTTTTGAAGTGAGATCTCTTTGTTTGCTTTCTTAGAATTTCTGAATGCGATCCAGGCAAGAATAAGCAGTCCAAAAACCAACACGCCTCCACCAACAACAGTCCACAAAATAATTTTTTGTTTGTGCATTTTTTCTTCGGCAATAGCTTTTTCTATTTGTTGGGCGGCTTTTTCTGCAGATTCTTTTTTATCAAAATCATATTGCATTTGTGCCTGTACGGTTTTTTTTGTGTTGGCTTCATTCAACACACTGTCGCGGTAAGAAATAAATTTTTTATAATTTTCAAACGCTCCGTTAAAATTTCCCATACCGCTGTCAACTTTTGCATACTGTCTGTACACTTCGCGAATGCTTTCTACATCGCCAATAGAAACGGCAATAGAAAGAGATGTATCTAACAACAGTTTTGCTTCACGAAACTTTTTTTGCATTGTATTACCTGTAGCAATACTTAAAAGGGTAAGCGCAATGTTTCTGTGGTCGCCTGCCGCCCGGTTAATTTCCAGGGCTTGCTTTAAAGGTTCAGAAGCCTTATCAAATTCGCCGGAAAAAATGTAAGTCAAGCCAATATTATTAAGGGCAAAAGCTTCGTTTTGTTTGTTTCCGCTTTCTTTCCAGGCAGCGTAAGCAAGTAAGTGATGTTCTATTGCTTTCTTCAGCTCTCCTTTACTTTGATACACAGATCCGATTCCGGAATGTGCAAAGCCCAAACCTTCTTTTCTGTTTATTTCTTCATACAATTTCAAAGCTTTATTAAAATAGTTAAGTGCTTCGTCAAGATTCTCTTGTTGGCCGTATAAACTTGCCATGTTTACAAAAGAAGTTGCAGCACCGTATTTATCGCCCGCTTTTTCTTTCAGCTTTAAAGATTTCAGGTGATGATTTAACGCTTCAGGAAATTTGCCCATGTACTCATAAATAATTGCAAGGTTGTTGTATGCTTCACTTTCTTCTTCCTCATTTTTAATTTCTTTACTTAAATTAAGAAATTGCAAATCGTACTCTAAAGCTTTGTGATAATCTCCTGTGTACTCATAATGTATTCCCAGGCTTTTATACGCCTCTGTCATGCCTTTTTTAAAATTAATTTTCTTTGAGAGCGCCAAAGCATTTTCGCTGTATGTAAGCATTGATTTTAAATCTCCGGCCTCCATATAACTCACCGCAAGTAAATTGAGGGTCTTTACTTTGTTGCTATCTTCTTTAGCGTTTTTTAAAACAGATAAGACTGAGTCTAATTGCTTTTGTGCTGAGAGAGAAAAAACAAAGGTTGTTATTAAGAGTACAAATAAATTTCGGGCGATCCTGTTCATGGTTTTTTAAAAGGAAGTGAAATTACAAAATCTTAAGGGATTTCAGTTTGCCTGGTTGAATTGGGGCCTGCGAATAGAGGATCTATAGCACTCACTCAATCTTCCAACCTTCCATTCTTCCAACCAAATTTCTGTTCTTTTCTTCAATGTGCGACCCAATATCAAATCTCATTCCAAATCCAAAACCCTGCAATTGCCTGATAATAACCACAAAGAAATCGGATAAACTTTGTAACACGATATTTGCTTTCTCATACCTTTACTTGTACAAACCAATTAAAACAAAATAAAAAAATGAAAATGACGACTACTGTGTTGCTTGATGTTCAGGATTACCTACACTATTGGTGGGTATTACTTATTGTTCTTTGTTTACTGTTTTACAAATTATTTTTCCGCTTGTTCGGAATTATTATTGTGGCCGAAGATAAGATTGGCCTTGTTACAAAAAAATGGGTGCTCTTTGGCGCGCATAAAGAATTGCCTCCCGGAAGAATTATTGCGGTAGACGGCGAAGCTGGTTTTCAGGCCCACGGCCTTGCTCCCGGAATTTACTTTGGTTTCTGGCCCTGGCAGTTTGATATTAAAATGCAGCCGCTCACTGTTATTCCGCAAGGAAAAGTAGGTTTACTTGCCGCTAAAGACGGAAATGAATTGGAGACCGGAAGAATTCTTGCACGTAAAGTAGAGTGCGACTCGTACCAGGATGCTGAAGCTTTTATACGTAAAGGCGGAAGAAAAGGAAGGCAGAGCGGAATGTTGTACGCCGGTACTTACAGAATTAATACTTTTTTGTTTGATATTATTATTACTGACATGGTAACCATTTCTGAGAACATGGTAGGTATTGTTACCAGTTTAGATGGGCAACCTATTGAAGAAGGAAACATTGCCGGTAAGCGTGTTGACGGACATAATAATTTTCAGGATTGCGATGCGTTTTTAAATGCGCAGGGAAATAAAGGTTTGCAACCACAGGTAATTTTAGCGGGTTCTTATTTTTTGAATCCATGGTTCGTGCAAGTGGAGCAGGTAAAGATGATGGAAATTCCGATTGGTCATGTTGGTGTTGTAATTTCTTATATAGGATTAGAAGGAAAAGACTTGAGCGGAGTAGAATTTAAACATGGCAACATTGTAAGTAAAGGAGAAAAAGGAGTTTGGGCAGAACCACTTGGTCCGGGTAAATACCCCATCAACCCTTTTATTATGCGCGTTGAAATTGTACCCACAACAAACCTTGTTTTAAATTGGGCAACTGCAAGAACAGAGTCGCATCAGTTAGACAAACATCTTTCTACTATTACTGTTCGTTCTAAAGATGGTTTCCCGTTTAACTTAGATGTTTCGCAGATCATTCACATTCCAACTAACGAAGCGCCAAAAGTTATTGCACGTTTTGGTAATATGAATAATCTTGTAAGCCAGGTGCTGGAACCAACAATTGGAAACTATTTCAGAAACTCTGCACAGGACTCTGATGTGATTGCGTTTTTAGGTTCGAGAAAAGAAAGACAGGAATCTGCAAAACAACACATCGGTCACGTATTGGATCAATACAACGTAAATGGTGTTGATACTTTGATCGGAGACATTGTTCCGCCTGAATCTTTAATGAAAACACTTACCGACAGAAAAATTGCCGAAGAGCAAAACGTAACTTACGAAACACAAAAGAAAGCGGAGGTTACACGCCAGGCGCTTGAAAAAGAAACTGCTATTGCCGATATGCAGAAAGAAGTTGTAAAAGCCGACCAGGGCGTTTGGATCTCGCAACGCGTAGCAGATTCTACAGTGAAAAAAGCAGAAGGTGATGCAAGCGGAATTAAAATTCAGTCAGGCGCAGAAGCAGAAAAAGTTCGTTTACTATCTAACGCAGAAGCAGAAAGAACAAAAGTGCTTGCCAATGCAGACGCAGAGAAAATTAAAGCGCTTGCAAACGCTGAAGCCTTAAGAATTTCTGCAACAGGTAATGCAGAAGCAGAAAAAATTATGGCCATAGGTAAATCTAACGCAGAGGCATATAAACTTGCCGTTACTGCAATGGGTGGCGATAATTTTACGAAACTGAAAATAACCGAATCGATAGGAAAAGAAAAAATAAAAATTATTCCCGAAGTTCTTATTATGGGAGGCGGAGAAAGCGGTGGACCCAACGGACCCATCAGCGGACTGCTTGGGTTGAAACTGCTTGAAGAAGTGACTAAGAATATTATGAAAGGAGATGGAACCAAGGGGACTGAGGAGAAAAAATAGTCCGGGAGTCTGTTAGTCCGAAGTTCGGGAGTTCGGATTAAACTTTAAATTTAAAAGCGCAATCACAAATAAAAATGTGGTTGCGTTTTTTTTGGTGATCTTCAGGCCTGTTCCAGAAAGAATTCATTGGTAAAACACTCAGATTATTTGCCTAAATTTAGCCCTCATTTAAACCACCTGTAAACCACCCGTGCAACTGAAAAATTCTTTTTTCTTTTGGCTCCTGTTTTTTGTAATCCTTTCCTTTACGGGCAAGGCGCAAAAATCAATTTCTTCAGAGGCAGAAAAACTTTTGGCAGAAGCACAAAAATTCAAAGATGCAGATGCTACAAAAGCAATTTCATTTGCAAACCAGGCCATTCAGCTTTCAACAAAAGAAAACTCTCCTACTACTACTATAAAAGCGTATTTACTTTTAGGCCGCATTATACAAGACAAAAATGAATTGCCTGAAGCGTATAACGAATATCATCAGGCGCTGAACATTGCTCTTTCGCTAAAAGATTCTCAACTCATTTCAAAATGCTATCACAACATTGGCGATGTGTATAAAACCCTTGGCATGTTCGGTGAGTCTGTTCATTACCTGCATTTAGCTTTAAAAATTGCGCAACTGAGTCACGATACGGCAGATATTTCGGCAGGCGCAGATCGTTTAGGGCATGTGCACATGGATGAAGGTGAGCGTACCGGAAATAAAAAGTTTTTTGAACAAGCGCTCAAACATTATAATTACAGCCTTGAAATAAATAAAAAACGGAATGATCCCCGCAGGCTCTGCATCTCATATGTAAATCTTGCAAACGCGCATTTGATTTTTTTAAAACACGGAGCAGACACATCAAACGCCGGAACTTCTATTGCTTATAGTCTGGAGGGAATTAAAATTGCAGATGAAAACAAGATCGTTGATGAAAAAGCGATCAGCCTTTTAAATATGGGAGAAGCTTTTCTTCAGCTAAAAGAATATGAAAAAGCACTTACCTATTTTGCAAATGCGTTTACCTTGTACAAATCTCTCAATAAAAAATTATGGGAAGCGGCCACATTGAGAGATATGGCACTTGCTTTTGAAGGGCAAAAAGAAATTGACAATGCCATTGCGCATGTAGAAAGAGCCAATGCCATTGCGCAGGAATTCAATCATGCAGAACAACCTGATAACTATTTGCTTTTATCTGAACTATACGGGCAGAAAAAAAACTTTGAAAAATCTTTACAAGCTTATAAAAAATATGAGCACCTTTTAAACATGGAACGCAATACAAAATCTACCCTTGAACTTGAAAAAATGCAAATGCAGAGTGAAACCGAGCTCAAAGACAAAGAAATCGTTTACCTGAACGAAGAAAGAAAACATGTGGAGGATAAAGTAAAAAAAGACAATATAATAATTGCTGTAATGAGTGGGGCTATCTTGCTCGTTATAATAATTTCAATTCTTTTATTTAACCGGAGCCGATTGCTTCAACGTTCAAAAGATCTTTCTGATAAGGCGCGCATTATGCAGGAGCAATTTCTTGCCAACACCAGCCATGAGATCCGCACTCCTATGAACGGAATAATAGGAATGGCCAATCAGCTCATGAGTTCTGAACTTACGGCAGAACAAAAAGAGTACGTGCGGGTAATGATCAAATCTTCTAACAACCTGCTCAGTATTATTAACGATCTGCTTGACCTCTCAAAAATAAAAGCAGGCAAGCTTGAGTTTTTTCCGAAGGAATTTGACAGCAAATTATTTTTCCTTGAACTCTACACCTTAATGAAAGCAAGGGCCAAAGAAAAAGGGATTGAACTTAATTTTTTGATCGACAAAAAATTGCCAGTAGTTTTAATTGCCGATGAATTACGGCTTGAACAAATACTGCTGAATCTTTTAGACAATGCGCTTAAGTTTACAGAAAAAGGAAAAGTAGAACTAAGCGTAAACGTAAAAGAAAAACCCGGAGTAAATTGCATTCTTGAATTTAAGGTAAGCGATACCGGAAGCGGAATTCCCGCAGATAAAACTCACACAATATTTGAGAGTTTTGTGCAGCTCGAAAACCCCGGGCAAAGAAAACACGGAGGAACAGGTCTTGGTCTTTCTATTGTAAAGTTTATGATAGAAAGCCTGGGCGGAAAAATTTCAGTAAAAAGCGAAGAAGGAAAAGGAACCGCATTTGACTTTTTTCTACCGGTTAAAACCGGAAAATCTGTTTCAGCTACAAACGCAACAAGCTTGCCTGAAAGAAAAAATCTTGAATTTGCCAGCATACTTATTGTAGAAGACAATTCAATCAATCAAAAAGTAATCGAAAGTACTTTAATGAAATGGAACTGCCAGTTTACCATTGCTCAAAGTGCGGTTGAGTGTTTTGATGAACTGAGCCAGGCAGATTACGATATCATATTAATGGATATTGAACTGCCAGACATCAGCGGCACGGAAGCGGCAAAGTACATTCGCCAAAAATTTTCGGGGACTAAAAAAAATATTCCCATTATTGCACTTACGGCTTATGCTTATGAAACTGAGCGGATAAAATACATTGAGGCAGGAATGAATGAAGTGGTTGTAAAACCTTTTTCTGAAGATGAATTGTATGCAAAAATTGTTTCTCTGCTGAATAAAAATTCAGAGATCAGCTTCGTTTCAAACCAAACGAATTCTCAAAGTGGAAATTCGCTTTATGAATTATCTCAACGCTATAAAGACGAACCCGAAGAATTTAAAACGCTGCTTGAACTTTTTAA
>JACMLS010000210.1 GCA_014379485.1 Bacteroidia bacterium
GACCGTTGCAAGAAACGGAAATTCTTATTTTACAGAAGTTGCTGTAACTACAACAGGAGTTGTGTATGCAACTTTAAGTGATGACGGAACACAAAGAGGAATCTGGCGTTCACCAAACGGAACAACATGGACAAAAATAATTCCACCCAATTTAGATTCTGCTTACAACAGAATTGTGATTGGAATAAATCCGAACAACGAAAATGAAGTTTATTTTTTAGCGAACACACCCGGATTTGGAAAAGAGGTTGTTGATTTTGTAGGCACCTCGCATTGGAACTCTCTGTGGAAATACACTTATCTTTCAGGCGACGGAGATAGTTTATCTGGTGGAACCTGGCTGGATCTTTCTGCCAATTTACCTGTAAGCGGCGGCATCTTTGATAAATTTCACACGCAGGATTCTTACGATATGTTTGTGAAAGTAAAACCGGGAAATTCTAATATTGTTTTTTTAGGAGGAACAAATCTTTACCGTTCTGATACTGCATTTCTAGATTCAACACAAACCACTTACATGGGCGGTTATGAAAAAGGTTCTGCACTGCCGGTTATTGCATCTTATTTAGATCATCATCCTGATCAGCATTGTCTTGAATTTTTTCCTTCCAATCCTGATATTATGATCAATGCAAATGATGGCGGGATGTTTAAAACATTAGATAATACAAAGGACACAACAATATGGATTCCGCTAAACAACGGATACGTTACCTCTATGTTTTACACTGTTGCCATTGATCACGGCAGTGCAAACAATGATGTTATTATTGGCGGAGCGCAAGATAACGGAACCTGGTGGACCAATAATAATACGCTGACTTCTCCCTGGAAACACGTACATGGAGGTGATGGCGCGTATTGCCAGATCGCAGATAACGGAACTTCTTATTATTTCGCTATTCAGAATTTATCGCGCCTGGTAAAATCAACTTTAGATATAAACGGAAACGAAACAGCTTTCAATGCAATTGATCCTATAGGAGGAAAAGGTTATTTGTGGATGAATCCGTACATTTTAGATCCGAACAACAATAACATAATGTATCTGGCTGGCGGAAAATATTTATGGAGGAACGATGATCTTTCTACCATACCCATGAACAACTCATGGGATTCTATTTCTACTAATTGGATTCAGTATCTTGATTCTGTTCCAACCGCAAATTCTAAAATTACTGCGCTTGCTGTTTCCAAAACTCCTGCCAACAGAGTTTATTACGGAACAGACAAACAAAAAGTTTACAGGGTTGATAACGCAAATATCGGAACACAAGTGCCGGTTAATATTACGCCAACAACAGGCACTACACTTTTTCCGGCAGCAGGATATGTAAGTTGTGTTGCAGTTGACCCGCAAGACGCAGATAAAATAATGGTTATTTTTTCTAACTACTCTTTATACAGTATTTTTTATTCTGCTGATGGCGGAACAACATGGGCAAAAGCCGGTGGAAATTTAGAAACAACAAATATTGCATCACCCTCTATTCGTTGGGCGAGTATTATGCATGTGAGTGATGGCGTTGTTTATTTAGTTGGAACAAGCGTTGGATTATTTGCGACTGATACTTTAATGGGAATATCAACCGTATGGGTACAGCAAGGCACAAATACAATTGGCAACGCAGTGTGCGACATGATTGAAACACGCGAATCTGACGGGCTTGTTGTTGTAGCCACCCACGCTAACGGAATGTTCTCATCAAACATAACAAGCGTAGCAGACATTGTTTCAATAAAAGAACTCACCGAAGCAAAAGCAGATTTTGAATTAAAAAATTATCCCAACCCGCTTTCTCAAAACACTACAATAGAATTTACGCTTGCTAAAAAAGCTTTTGTGAATTTACAAGTGTGGGATGAGTACGGGCGTTTAATTGAAACCCTGAAAAACGAAAACATGCAGGCCGGCAAACAGACAGTGAACTTTGACGCAAAAAATTTACGTGCGGGAGTTTACTATTATAGTTTGACTGTGGATAAGGGAAGGAAGACGAATAGAATGGTGGTTGTGAAGTGATTTAATATTGTCCTGAAAAAAAATTGCGCATTCTCAAGACTCCCCGAGCGTCCTCGCGAGGGGATTTTCAAAAGGGCCTCTGGCCCAGCGTTAATTTAAAATTCAGAAAAAAAACCGTCCCAACCCCACCCCTCAAAATCTTCTCCCGCTTTCATCCAACTCAAAATTATTCATCCGTATTCCCTGCCCGATAATTTTTCCAGTTTCAGCATTTCTTGTTGCTCTTGTAATCCATTGGTAACCTTTGTCAAGTTGTTCGCTCTGGTTATACCAATCCTGCGGAAAGATGTAAATTTTATTTTCTTTGGGAACAACACTTAAAATGGCAGTGTTTGTCCAATCGGGATTTGCGTTTTGATACAAACCAGGAATATCAGTTGTGTAAAAAAATTCATCAAACATTTTAAACTCTTCCGGAAATTCAACTTCAATAAATTCTTTTTCAGGTAATAGTGTAAACGAAACAGAAGCCAGCGGTTTTCCTGTCAGCAAATAACCGCTCCCGTAATTATCAATTAATTTTTGCATCTCCATTTTCTCGTCGGTAATAGAACTGAGATCATTTACAGAATACAATTCAATTTTTTGCAAACCCGCAGTGCTCTCCAAACGTTTCCAGATACAAAAGAACAAGCCGTCAGTTGAAGCATGTACATAAACAACTGAATTAAAAAGACCAAGTGTTTTCTCTTCATCGCACAACTTTACAATTCCTATAAACTTGCCGTCAATTTTCTCAATATACTCCCAGTTAAGAGAATTATTTTTATACTGTAAAAGGGGTTCTTGTTTTTTAAGATACCACGGAAGAAGGTAGGGAGCGCTGTTAAACATTTCAGACATTTACGCAGAGATTTTTATTTACAATTTTCTTTGATGGCATCTTCAACATCTACGTAGCCAAGATCAAAAGCTTTCTGAAAATCTGCGCAAGCACCTTCTTTATCAGTGGAAAGTCTGGCGTAACCGCGATTTACGTATGCAGCAAAACCATTAGGATTCTTATCTATCGAAATCGTAAGATCTGCAATTGCTTCAGGAAAATTACCAAGATTATATTTTGCAAGGCCTCTGTTGGTATACGCTTCTGCAAAATCAGGATTCATTTGAATTGCTTTGCTTAGATCCAGAATCGCTTCTTCATATTTTTCCATTCCGTTTTTGCAAAGGCCCCTGTTAGAATAAGTTTCGGCCAAAGTAGAATCAAGAGAAACAGATTTATTAAAATCTTTCATTGCTTTTTCAAAGTTTTGCTGTTTATATTCAGTTAGTCCGCGGTTGCTGTAAACAATTGCTTCGTTGGGGTCTAATTCAATTGAACGATCAAAATCGCGCATTGCTTCCAGGTACTTTGCTAATTTATAGTACACAAGGCCCCTGTTAGTAAGCGCTTCAGACATTTGCGGCTTTAACTGAAGCGCTCTGTTAAGATCAGACATAGCAGATTCATAATTTTTTAGTTTATAATATGTCATACCTCTGTTGCAATACGCTTCAGGCATTGATGGATTTAACTCAATGGCTTTATTCAGATCTGTAATAGCTACCTCGTATTTTTTTTGTTTATACTCTGTAAGACCCCTGTTGCAATACGGTTCAGACATTCGCGGATCTAAGCTGATGGCCTTGGCATAATCTAGCATAGCCTCGTTGTATTGCTTTAATGCATGCTTTGCGAGGCCACGATTATTATAAGCCATAGCAAATCCGGAATCTGCTTCTATTGCGGCATTATAAAACGCAATTGCCTCATCATACTTTTCCAATTTATATTTTTCATACCCTTTATTATTTTCAACACGTGCACTTTTAAAATTGCAGGAAGCAAAGATCAGCAGGATCAAAGGAAATAATACGACTACTTTTTTCATTTTAAAATTTTATGTTTCAATTCCCGAAAATCGTTGCTATTTCAGCAGGGCACTCAGCATCTTTGATCTTTAACGGAAATAATTTTACGAGTTCGGCAAATGTTTTTAAAATTCCTTCTCCTTCACAACTTTCTCCTTCAGTATTCGGAACCGTGGAAGGATCGGTTTTTATTACATCAGTACTGCGAAATTCATATTCTTTGTGAAGGCATTTAATTACTTTTTTGTTACTGAAATAATATCTGTCCTCAGTCATACGATCTTTTGTAAAAGGAAAATAAATTGTATCCTTTCCAATAACAGAATCCTTTCCCCCATCAAATCCCCAGGAACCGCTGTCGTTAAAATAAAAAATAAGTTTTCCTTTCCAGATATAATACCGCTCTGTTGCTCCGCCGTGGCTTCCATCGTCATTACTCATCTCTATCATTCTTACCTGAGAACCTTCGCTGTAAAAAAGGATTTGTCCGTAAGCGGGATAATCTGAACAGGAAAATTTTATTTCTTTTATTGAACAGGCAGGCGTTTTAATGAAAGCAGAGATAAGATCGTATTTGGCGCGGATGTCTTTTACTTGTTTTTGTACGGATTGAGAATGAGTGGAAAAAGAAATGATGAAAAAAATAAAAAGTAAATTTTTCGCCAATTTTATCTCAGGTAAAAAATTCTTTTTCATTTTCTGATAATCCTTGCTTCGTAAAAATAATTATTCAACAGATCAACTAAAAAAAATGCGAACCTCAAGATCCGCATTTCAAAAGCTCCCCTGAGCGTCCCGCGAAAGGATTTTCTAATGCACCTCCGGTTCCGCGCTAATCTAAAGTCCCAACAAAACTTCTTCAGGCAACTTACCACCAAACAACATTCTGCTTGGATCTTCCAACATCTCTTTCACCTTCACTAAAAATCCAACGCTTTCTCTTCCGTCAATAATTCTATGATCGTAGCTTAAGGCAACGTACATTACGGGACGTACTTCTACTTTTCCGTTTACAACAACAGCGCGTTCAACAACATTGTGCATTCCTAAAATAGCGCTTTGCGGTGGATTTATTATTGGTGTACTTAACATAGAACCAAACACGCCTCCGTTGGTAATTGTAAAAGTTCCGCCCTGCATATCTTCCATTGTCAGTTTTCCATCGCGCGCTTTTAGTGCAAGACCTTTTATTCCATTTTCAATTTCTGCAAGGCTCATTAATTCTGCATTACGCAAAACCGGCACCATTAATCCTTTGGGTGCGCTTACTGCAATTGCAATATCACAATACGATGAGCTCACCATTTCTTCTCCGTCTATCATAGAGTTTACTGCCGGAAAATGAAACAAGGCTTCGCAAACTGCTTTTGTAAAAAAAGACATAAAGCCAATATTTGTTCCATACACTTCCTTGAACTTGTCTTTATATTTTGCGCGGATAGCGTAAATGCCGCTCATATCTACTTCGTTAAATGTAGTGAGCATAGCGGTTTCATTTTTTACAGCAACCAATCTTTTCGCTAAAGATTTTCTGAGCGAGGTCATTTTTGTTTTTTTCTGCTCGCGTGTTCCCTGCCACGAATTAGAAAGTACTTCCTGCACTTTCGGAATTCCGTTTGAGAGCGCTTTCATTACATCTTGTTTAGTAATGCGCCCGTCTTTTCCGCTTCCTGCAATCTGACTTGTTGAAACTTTATTTTCTGTCAGCAATTTTGCAGCGGCTGGACTTGGTGTTCCAGATGCGTAGGTTTTTGTTTCTTCTTTTTTCGTTTCAACTTTTGCTTCAGCTTTTTTCTCCTCTTTCTTTTCATCCTTTTTTTCCGGAGCAGGAGCTTTTGCGTTTGCTTCTGGTTTTACAGAAGTATCGATCTTTACAACTACAGAACCGACTTTAACGGTATCGCCTTCTGCAGCCATAATTTCTATCTTACCTGCTTCTTCAGCGTTTATAGTAAGTGTAGCTTTGTCAGAATCGATCTCTCCGATCACATCATCTTTTTCAACTACGTCGCCGGTTTGTTTTACCCAGCGGGCAATGGTTACTTCGGTAATAGATTCACCGGGACTCGGAACTTTAATTTCTACTGTTGCCATAAATTTATTTTATGAATTTTAAATTATTTTTTCAATTTCTTTTTTATAAACGCATTACTTCTTTTATTATGAATTAATCCTACAATCACAATTCTCTCCTTTTCGACCAAATAATAAACATTATAAGGAAATTTGTTAACGGAAAATTTTCTTGTGCCTTGCCTGACCACTTGGAACATTAACGGGGAATTTTTTACTTTTTCAATTTCCCTTTCTAAATGCGTCAAAAATCTCAAATGCAGATTTTCACTTTTTCCTGAATACCACTTTTTAATTTTTATTATATCAAAGAGCGCAAGTTTTGTAAATTCAATTTTAACCCCCATAAAACATCAACGTTCCAAAAACCTTCTTTTCACTTCTTCCCAACTCACCACATTCTCCGGGTTCTTCTTATAACTTTCATACCTCTCTTTGATGAAAGCTAATTCCTCTTCATTAGGTGGAAGGTCATCAACTTCATTACTGATTCCATCCCAAATATCCTGAACTAACGAAATTTTTTCATCAACAGATAATTTCATCAGTTCACTAAAGATTTTCTTATTTGCAGAAACAAGCATTTGGGCGAATTCCCTCCAGCTTTCCAAACTATTATTCTTATTCTCATATTTTTCATCGGGCTCTTTTACATTTCCGGAATTTCCAGCATCAGATTTCTGTGCCGCGTTTTCTTCCGCAATTTTTTCCCAAAGTGCGTCAACGGCCAATTGCTTGTCGTACAATTCCAGCGTTAAAATATATTTCAGGATTTCGTCTTTCATCTACTTCGTTAAAACCTTTGTAAATATTTTTTCCATTATTTCTTCATTTTCTTTTGCGTGTCGTTTAGCATAACCGGTTGCAGGGCTTGCAGACTCGTGTCGCCCTACATATTTCAGTTCAACACCGTTCCACCAATGCTTCACGTATCTCCATGCTGCTGCATTTTCAGGTTCTTCCTGTATCCAAATATATTCATTTGCGTTGCTATATTTTTTCAGGATAGCATTTAATTGTTTTTCAGGAAAAGGGTAAATTTGTTCCAATCTCACAAAAGCAATATCGTCTGCGCCTTCTTTTGCTCTTCTCTCAATTAAATCGTAATAAATTTTGCCGCTGCAAAAACCTATGCGTTTTACTTTTTTTGCATCGGCAGCTGTATCGTCCATCACTTCCTGAAAATTTGTTTTTGTAAAATCTTCGAGTTTACTTACGCAGGATGGGTAGCGCAATAATTTCTTTGGTGTAAAGCAGAACAATGGTTTTCTGAAATCGCGTTTTAACTGGCGACGAATTACGTGAAACTGTTGCGCAGGTGTTGTACAATTTACAACCTGCACGTTGTTTTCGGCACAGAGTTGTAAAAACCTTTCCATTCGGGCTGATGAATGTTCAGGCCCCTGCCCCTCATAACCGTGCGGCAGAAGAACCATAATCCCATTCATCCTTCTCCATTTATATTCTGCAGCAACAATGTATTGGTCAATGATTATTTGTGCGCCGTTAAAAAAATCACCGAACTGCGCTTCCCAGATGGTAAGAATATCAGGCGAAGCAAATGCATAACCATATTCAAATCCAAGCACACCGTATTCACTTAACAAAGAATTAAAAATTCTTAATTCGCCTTTAGCGCCAAAATTATTGAGTGGTGTGTATTCTACTTCGCTGTCTTCTACTTTTACAACTGCGTGGCGGTGAGAAAAAGTTCCGCGTTCAACATCCTGCCCGCTGAAACGAACGTGGTGTCCTTCATTCATTAAAGTAGCATACGCCATCAACTCGCCCATTGCCCAATCGTAATTGTCATTGGTGATCATGTTGCGGCGGTCTTCAAAGATCTTTTCTATTTTGTTGATGAATTTTTTATCTGTTGGAAGTGTTGCAGTTTTACCGGCTATTTCTAAAAACAATTTTCCATCAACTTTTGTTTCGGGCGATTTATCAAAAGCTTCGGGCCCCGCCATTTTAATTCCTGACCAATATCCATCTAAGAAAGAAGTGATCTTTGCTTTTTCTGTTTGTCTTGCTTCGGCTAAATTCTGTTCGAGGTAGGCTTTGAATTCTTTTTCCATTTCTTTCATCTCCTCAGCAGAAAAAGTGCCTTCGCTCAATAATTTTTTAGTATAAATTTCGCGCGGATTGGGATGCGCGGCAATTGCTTTGTAAAGTAAGGGCTGTGTAAAAC
>JACMLS010000211.1 GCA_014379485.1 Bacteroidia bacterium
CCGAAGTATTGAATGCGGAAAAAAATTTATTGTTTAAAGGAGAATCAATCGGTGGATTATCAACACAGGGAGTAAGTGTAGCGGAAATTGAAAAGGCTTCTGTTTTTTTTAGTAAGCGATACGGAGAGCTGGCAAAAGAATTGTACCTGATAGCTGAACAACAGGATGAACTGAAATTGAAAATACATAATTATGAAAATGATCTGAAAGAATCAAATACTGTTACCGTTAAGACCATGTCTGAAATTAAAGTTACAGTTAATTGCCTCACAGCAGAAAAAACAAAATTCAACTTTAAATTTATAACAAGCAAAGCAGGATGGGCCCCGATCTACGATTTTAAGTTTGAAGGCGCTGACAAGCCATTACAATTTGTTTTTAGGGCCAATGTTTTTAATGCAAGTGGAACAGCGTGGCAGGATGTTGTTATGAAATTATCTACCGCAGATCCTATACATGGTTTCTCGCTCCCCGGTTTTAAATCAGAAAAAAACGAAACACGAAGAACAGACGGCGTTAATTTTAAACAGATGGAAGTGACCAATGCTATAACCGAATATAAAATAACGCATGAATACAGCATTCCTTCAGATTCAAAACCTTATGCCATTGATGTTACTTCCTCTACCATGCCTGCGAATTATAATTACCTCATAATTCCAAAAATGGATCCCTTTGGTTTTTTAATGGCAAAAATTCCCGGCTGGAATAATTACAATCTTATTCCGGGCACTACCAATATTTACAGTATGGGAACTTATATGGGCAAAACTTTTTTAAATACTTATTCAGATAACGATACCCTTACTCTTTACCTTGGCAAAGACAAAAATATACAATGCGTCAGAACTGAAAAAACAATTAACCACAAACACTTTTTTATTGGCAATTTTTCTGTTGAAGAAACAAAGATTGAAATTACAGTGAAAAACAATTCTACCGAAGCTTTGCCGGTAGAAATACTTGACCAGGTACCGGTACTGGACAAAGACGATAAAGAAAAGCTGACAGTGTCAGGAATTGAAACCAGTTTATACGACAAAACAGAAGGTTTACTTACCTGGAAAAGTTCTTTAAAGCCCGGCGAAAGTTTTGGAATAAATTTTAAATATGAAATAAAAACTCCGAAAGAACTGTATGATCATTATGCGAAACCGAAACACAAAAAATTCAGAACTATTTCCTGTCCTGCTTTCTGAAGGAAGTGAATAAATTTGATTAATTTTAAACGAATCAATTTTGCATGGATGAATGATTGACCTTTTAAAGGAAATACGAAAGAAGGATAAAAATGCTGTAACTGTTTTGTATAACCGGTATGGAAAAAAACTTTATGGGTATGCCGTTTATAAATGGAACCTTGACGAGGATGAGGCCTGGGACCTGATCTATCAGACCCTGTACAAAATTATTGAAACCATAGATCGTTATAAATTTGAAGATGAAAATAAATTTGCCGGCTTTATTTTTACAGCATTTGTAAATAATCTCCGCAATTTATATCAAAAGAAAAAGAAACAGAATACTGAAACGGTTGAACTGAATGAAAAGCATGGCAGTTTTTTAACTGAAGATGAAAGCGAAAACGAAATTGTAATTGACAGTGAACAGATGAAATACCTGAAAGCAGAACTGGAACAACTTGAAGAATGGAAAAAAATATTAATGCTGATGAGGGCGCAGGACTACTCTTACGAAGAAATTTCGAAATACGTGAATAAACCGGCAGGTCAGTTAAAAGTGTATTATATGCGGATTAAAAAAAATCTTACAGAAAAAATAAACGAGCGGATAAAAAACTCAAAGTAATGGCAAGTAAAATTCCTATAAATGAAAATGATCTGAACGAATTGCTGCGGGGCTTGTACCTTGATGAACATGCTAAAACAGTCAATTCTAAAGAAGCTCAGTTTGTTTTTGAACAAGAATATAAAGTAAAAACAAATTCTGAAAAAGAGAACGAACTGATCAGCAAGCTCAGCAAAAAACAATCTGGTTTTGGAAATTATAAATTTTATCTTTCTTTTCTTATTGTAGCGTTTACAGTTTTTTTCATGGCACTTCCAGAAAAAAACTCGTTACAGAAAGAGGTAAGCTCTATTGCAACAAATCAAAACCAAAAAAATAACAACCGGAGGTTTTCTGCAGAAACACAAGAAATTAAATCTATCATTGACACCGGAATTATAAAGGAGGAAAAACAGTTCGCTTTTATTCAGGAAGATACCTTCGGACATTTTGACGTGCAACGAATTATTCTCTCAGGCGATTCTTCTATTGTAAAATCTGCTGAACCAAAACTTCAGGCTAACCTGGTGAAAAAAATTCAGCTTGTTACAGAGGCAGATAAGACAATGTATAAAAAAATAAAACTATTAATGCTTAAAAAATTATATGCGAATGATAAAAGCCTGTACACGCACGTAGAAGCTGATAAAATGGATTACAACGGAGCGCCCACCATTATCGAAGCTTTTTCATTGAGAAACATGGGCATCACTAATTTAGAATACAAAACTTTTCTTGCAGATCTTTTGATGCAGGAGCGAAATGAAGAGTACATAGCTGCCCAGGTGATGTACTCTAACTGGAGCGTTTACGGATATACTAACTTAGCAGGCACTTATTTTCAGGAAGAAAAATATAATGACTTTCCTGTTGTAAATGTTTCTATTGTTGGTGCAAAAATATTTTGCAGTTGGCTTGAGGAAGAAAGTTTAAAATACATGAAAGCAAATAGTTTAAAAGTAAAACCTTTGCAGGTAAGATTGCCTTATGATATTGAATGGCTGTATGCGGCCAGAACAGGTTATACTACCATTTCATTTGAAAGAGGATACAATACAATTTATGACGAAACAGAAGGATTGATTGACAAATCCTACGCCAAAAGAGTTGAAATCGTAAAGAAAAAATCCGTCAAAAAAGATTCGCTTTACTCATACATTGTTACTAATCATTACAACTGGAACGAAAAAGAGATCACCGAACTTTTTGCTAAAGGATTAAATTACTATCCTCTTGCACCAGCAGATACGATTAATTCTGCGCGAATGAAAATTTATTGCAAGGTAGGGCGTGTTTCTGAAATGGTAATTGAAAAAAAATCTGAGAAAACATGGCTGAGCGGAAGCAGCTGGAAAAGCAAAGAGGATTATTTAAAATTGCAGAGTGAGTTTAATGCAAAACAATCTTCTCCTTTTGTTGGTTTCAGGTTTGTGGTTATTAACGGGAACGATGCTGAGTATAAAAATCCCTTCTGGTAAACTATACATCTTTTTTTAAACACATAGAAACATAGAGGACATAGAAAAATGGGTCAAACGAACATCTTAGCCTATTTTTCCGGTTACAATATTCTTTTCCCTTTTATACTCTTCAACATAATTAAAAAAAAGTTCGAGCGCTTGTACAGAATCACTCCCGGACATTTGCATGAATATTCTGTAAAACCCGTTGCCATGCATACCAAAATCCTCGTTTTCAAATTCTTTCTTCTTCCTAAGCCAATCTATCAAATTGTCCCATTGATCCTTCACAGGATATGAAGCAGTACTCAAATAGCCAGAGAGAAAATCCCCTAAAGCAACAACAGAAACAGAAGAAAGATACATCGCTGAAAATCTCTTCAAGAGTGCCAACATATCAAAAATTTGTTCATGAGGATGCAAAGCCCTTATATCTTTCTCACTATAATTCATTCAGGATTACTTTTAAAAGTTTCAGCGTTTAATAAAATTGCTTTTGACAGGATTGAATTTACAATTTTTTCTTTCACCAAGAGGAAGGAAATTTCACGACTCGATTTCAATTTTCTATAAACCGTATCATCACTCATTTTTTTTGCAGCAAGCAAACCAAACCCAGAAGCAGCGGTACCGATTCCAAAAACGATGGGCCCCGAATCTGCATCTGCTTTTCTTTCAATTCCTTTCGGCCATTCTCTGAAACCTGCGATTCCATTTGCCTCAACTAAAAATTCTTTTTTATACCTCTCCCAAAGTTGTTTTGTTTCCTTAGGGGCAAAAGAATTCATGTAACAAATTGTAAATGAAAGCGCGCAACCGCGGGGTAAATCAGCGGTCTTTGAAGCAGCACTTACTTCAGAGAAATGCAATCCATATTTCTCATTCGTTCCTTTCGTCATCATAAAAGCTAGCCAGGCCTCCATCGGTTTCCTGCTCAAACTGTCAGAAAAGTTTTTGTCATATAGGAACAGGGAAAATAATACCGCAGCATTGTCCGCAGGAAATCTCAAAGAAGAATTATTCCAGCTTCTGATATTTGCAGTGGATTCATCAGCAAACATTTTTTTTAGATGACTTGAAATTTTCAAATTTAAATTTTTGTGTTTGTCAGAACCGGAAACGGATTTATAAATTCCTAAAATAATATTAAAATGCCCAAGGAAAAGTCCATCTTCTTTCAATTGCTTTTTTTCCCAACCATTTTCATAATTTGGTTTTACATTATCTGACAAGGAAATAGTAACAATTTTATCAAGGTACTCTTCGGCTTTTTTTTCTGGTATGTGCCCATTAAAATAAAAATTTAAAATATACTCTGCGAGGTTAGATAAAACAATAATTCTGAAATTCTTTTGGATATTATCTTCTCTGAATTTTTTTTCAGGATCATTAAAAAAAACCAGAACCGAAGAGTCAATTTCAGTATAAGATTTTGCATTTGAAGAATCAGAAGATTGCAGTGAAAAAACTGAATCGCTCCCCTGAACTTCATTTTCATTTATACTTTTACTCCCGCAAGAAAATAAAAGAACAGCCGATACAACAACCAGGAATTTTCTCACAACAGAAATTTCACGATTTGTAAAAGATATGATAATCATTGAAAACAATTAGACGATTTCTTTACAACTTTTTTGGTGTTTGGTAAAAAAGTAATTTTCCTTTTTTGGTTCCGAACTGCGCCCAGGTCAGTCCTTCGAAATTTACTGCGACAATGCCAGCAGTGGAGATCTCATCAATTACTTTTTCATCCTGCATTGAATTTGCAAAAGAAGTGATCCAGGTATTGTGGCCAACGAGGATTACGCATTTATATTTTTCAGGGATTTTATTTACCACTTGCAAAGCTTCATCCTTGCTGCAATTATAAAGCGCAGTGTCTTTCACAACTCTTACAGAATCAGGTAACCATTTTCCGCAAATGAGATCAAAGGTTTGTTTGGTTCTTGCCGATGGGCTTAAGATGACAAGGTCAATGCAGGGAGATTTTCCTTTAAAGAAATTTCCCATCGCAATTGCATTGTCAATTCCTCTTTGCTCGAGCGGACGATCGAAATCTGAAAGCGAAAGAGAGTCGTGATCGGATTTTGCATGACGAATCAGGTATAATGTTTTAGTGGATAAAACAGGTGGTTCTTCTTTCTGTTTAAATAAATTACAAGCGGAAAACACAGACAACCCAACAACTAATAAAAGAATATTTCTTCTCCTTTTAACCACAGAGGCAACAGAGCGGAAACACAGAGAAACAGAGAGCGTAATTTTATTTTTGCGCAAGATTAAAAATTTTATTCTTTGTAGGTTCTTGGAACTGACGGATCGGTTATGATAATGAAATCTCCCAGCCCTGTAAGTTTACTCCAATCAATTTTAGGAAACGCGTCATCTGAACCTGTAGAAATAATAAGCACTTTTGTTTTGGGACTGTATTTTTTTAATTGCGTTACTACCGCAAATCCTTCGTCGCTATGAAAACGTCCGTTTACCTGGAAGATCTTTTTCTTTTTGTTCTTCTTCCAATATTCAAAAATAGAATAAGCCATGGTTGCATCCCATAGCGATTGAGCCATTACAAGATTAAAACTTCCCATTGAAGGAGCCATCTTTGCTGTTGCTGTATCATTCTTTGATCGTGAATGGCCCGACA
>JACMLS010000212.1 GCA_014379485.1 Bacteroidia bacterium
CGCCCATGCTTTCCAAATAGATTTGAAACTCGTGCTGGGAAGTAGGCAGATAATCCACTGGTGGGTAGAAATCGCGGATGGAGCCTTTGTAAATAAACTCCCAATTCAATAAAACAAGATTGCCAAAACTATCAACAAACAATGGAACGGGTTCAAAAAAAGATTTATTGAGGTTATCGTAAACTGTTCTTCCGCCTGCAAAAGAAATTTCGCGTTCTTTTGATCTGCCTCCGAAAATAATTCCGATCTTAATTTTATCAGTCATACAATTGTTTCTTTAAATTCAGGTTTCAATTTGCAGAGTACAAATTGGTAACAAACAAAAATAATTAAGGGTTTTGGCTAAAAAGCTTCTTTATTTTTTAAGAAATCAACTAACTTATTAACCGCAATGGCTCTGTGCGAGATCTTGTTCTTTTCATCAAGGTTCATTTGAGCAAAGCTTTTAGTAAAACCCCGGGGCAAAAAAAGCGGATCGTAACCAAAACCATTGTTTCCACTAAAAGTTTCTGATATAAGGCCTTCCACCCTACCCTCAAAATAAAAAATTTCTGACCCTATTTTTAAAGCAATTACGGTAATAAAACTTGCTTTCCGGTTTTTAATTCCGTTCAATTTTGCAAGTAAAAGATCATTGTTGGCCCTGTCATTTTTGGGCTCTCCGGCAAACCTGGCAGAATAAACTCCGGGTGCTCCGCCCAAAGCATCTACTTCAAGCCCGCTATCGTCAGCAAAACAATCAAGCCCGTATTTTTCTGAAACAAAATTTGCTTTAAGTGCGGCATTTTCTCTGAACGTTTTACCGGTCTCTTCAATTTCTCCGGTAAACCCCACATCGGCCAGAGATAAAACCGTGTACTTTTCTGACAAATGATGCCTGACTTCTTCCAGTTTTTTTGTGTTGCTGGTTGCAAATATGAGTTTAGCAGACATAAAGATGAAGTAGGTAAATTGCTTGTTTTTCTGCCTCAGATTTCACTGATTATTGCCTCTGTGTAATCTGTGGCTTAAAGCTGAAACTTATGCACTACCGCAAAATTACCGAAAAATACTATAATTGTTTACCTTTACATTGGATATTTCTTCTTAAAAAAAACAAAAGAAATTGCCTGAGTTGAATTCTTATGTCTGCAAAAATAGATCTTTTCATAATCGGCGCTCAAAAGGCAGGAACCACTTCACTAAAAAATTACCTTGGAGAGCATCCGGAGATTGTTACGCATCAATCAAAAGAATTCAGTTTTTTTTATGATGATACGGAATACGAAGCCGGAATTGAAAAAGCTTACGAGCACTATTTTGGAACAGCTGAAATGGCGGGAAAAAAAATTGTTTGTAAGCACGCACATTTATACAGCAGCGAAAAAGCAATTGAACGCCTTAAGCAACACAACCCCGAATGCATGATCGTGTTTATTATGCGTAACCCGGTAAAGCGCACGCTCTCTTCTTACCTTATGGAAAAGTTGTACGACAGGGTTGATTTTGAGTTTGATGAACTGCAACATGCGCTTAACGGCAGCGGAGAATTAAAACTCGAAGACTGGCAATTTGAGGCGATAGTGGAATTTGGTTTTTATTATAATTACTTACAGTTGGTATATAAACATTTTGCCAAAGAAAAAGTAAAACTCATTCTGTTCGAAGAATTCAGCAAACACCCGCTTCGCTTTTGTACAGAAATTTTTTCATCATTCGGTATCAACAACGAATTTCAGCCGCGCGTAAGGGTTGTGCATAATAAAACCTCACAACCAAAATCTAAATTTTTTGCCGGTTTTCTTAAACGTTTTCTTGTAGAAAAGAACCCGGTAAAAGAGGGAATAAAAAGAGTAATGCCTTCAAACACTTCTGCAAGGCTTGGCGAAAAATTGCGCGACGCCAACCGGTCTAAAAAAAATAATTATGAGATGAGCAAAGAAATGAAGATCTTTCTTGAAAATTATTTTTTATTGCACAACAAAAGTTTAGCAGAACTTACAGGCATAAATCTTGATGCCTGGGTCAGTTCTAAAAAAGAAAACTAAAGCAAAACGGATCAGTGATCAGGAAGTACAATAAATTGAAAAAAAGATTGAGTACACTTCTAAAAAGAAATACAAAATTTTAATAATGATAGTTGGAAACGGATTACTTGCAAATTTATTGAAGGATTTTTTAAATGAGAAAGATTTAATTCTTTACACAGCAGGAGTCTCCAATTCTTCTGAAACTGACTTACATAATTATGCAAGAGAAACAACCTTACTTTTAAAAACCCTTGACGGAAGAAAAAAAAATGAACAGCTAATTTACTTCAGCACATTCAGTGTTTTTGATCCCACCTTACAAAGTACATTTTATGTAAAACATAAATTAAGCGTTGAAAAAATATTGC
>JACMLS010000213.1 GCA_014379485.1 Bacteroidia bacterium
CGAGCAACAGGATCTGCACGATGTGCCGATCATTGATCCGTACTCTGACGATGAAGAAGCACACAGAAACAGTTACGCAGAATTATTATGGAAAAAACGCCAGCGTAAGGGAATGACTTTGTACGACGCAAAAAAAATAATGCGCGAACGGAATTATTTTGGTTCTATGATGGTGGAAACCGGTGCAGCAGATGCAATGATCTCTGGCCTTACAAGAAAATATTCAGGCACACTTATTCCCGCAATGCATTGCATTGGCGTAAGTGAGGGAAATAAATTAGTTGCCGGCCTTTACATTATCGTCACAAAAAAAGGCCCTTACTTTTTTGCAGATACAACAATGAACGTAAATCCAACAGCAGAAGAACTTGTTGAAATTACTTTACTTGCTGCCAACACCATTAAACAATTCAGCATTATTCCACGCATTGCAATGTTGTCTTACACAAATTTCGGTTCAGTGCCCGGCCCTGTTCCTGATAAAATGAAAAAAGCAGTTTCATTGCTGCATAAAAATTATCCGGGTCTTGTTGTAGATGGAGAAATTCAGGCAAATTTTGCTATCAATAACGAATTGTTAAAAGAACAATTCGGTTTTTCTCAATTAGTAGATAAAAGCGTTAACACTTTTATTTTTCCTGACCTTGCCAGCGGAAACATCTGTTATAAAATGATGCAGGAATTAGGTGGGGCAGAAGCAATCGGACCAATTTTAATGGGATTAAAAAAACCAGTACACATTTTACAATTAGGTAGTTCTGTAAGAGAAATTGTTAATATGATAACCATTGCCGTGGTAGATGCGCAAAACAAACGTTAAAATTCAATGATCAGTTTTATAGAGGGAAAAATAATTGAAAAAAATCCGGCCTTTGCGGTAATTGAAGCCGGAGGTATTGGCTATGGCCTGATCATTTCTCTTAACACCTACTCAAAATTAGAAGGAAAAGAAAAAGCGCGCCTGCTTGTAGAACAGGTGTATATCCGCGATGATAATCCGAAAGTGTATGGTTTTACAGAAGAAGATGAGCGTGAGTTGTTCAGGAAATTGATTTCTGTAAGCGGTGTTGGAGGTGGAAGCGCAATCCTTATGCTTTCCTCTCTGAGCCCCGTTGAAATTTCGGGGGCAATTAACACTGCAAATGTAACTTTGTTAAAAAGCATAAAGGGTATTGGTGAAAAAACTGCACAGCGAATTGTAGTAGATCTTAAAGGAAAATTAGGGAAACATGAAGGCGGAATTTCTCAAATCCTTTCACCACAATACAATAAAAATAAAGAGGAGGCGTTAATGGCATTAGTTATGCTTGGGTTTAATAAAGCTGCCGCAGAAAAAGCAATTGAAAAAGCAGTTAAACAGCAAGGACTTTCTACAGAAAATGTAGAAGTTTTGGTGAAAGCAGCACTAAAAAACATCTAAACGTAAAACAAGAACTTAAAAAATTGATCGGAAAAACTAAAATATTCAGAAATCTTTTACTGGGCGCAGCGGCAGTTATGTTGACCTCTGCTATTGTTACAACAACCAGTGGCTCGCATCTTTTCTCTTCCAAAGAAAAAATTAATATTAAAACTCCGTATAAATTTCTGACCCTGTTAACCGATACACCACAGACCGGAAATTACCACGACTCTTTGCATTACGATTTTAATGACGTGGGTATGGATGCCCCCATGTACTATCCAAACGGAGGCGTTACTCTTAGCGGTGCCAGTAACATTAAAACAGAAGTTACTTACGATCCTAAAACCGGAAAATATACAGTTACACAAAAAATCGGTGATCTTATGTACAGGCCACCGGTAGAAATGGACGAAGATGAATACCGCGATTTTGTGTACAAGCAAGGAGTAAAAAAATACTGGAAACAACGTATAGAAGCAGATAATGTAAACCAATCCAAACCACTTATTCCTAAACTTATTGTAAGCGGAGAATGGTTTGAAAGAATTTTCGGAAGTAATGTGGTAGACATTCGTCCGCAAGGTTCTGCCGAATTAATTTTTGGTTTGAACCAGAACAAAACAGAAAATCCTGCGCTGCCTGTTAGACAAAGAAAAATTACCAATTTCGATTTTAACATGAAAGTTCAGTTAAACCTTATTGGAAAAATAGGTGAGAAACTGAAACTTACTACCAGCTATAACACAGAAGCAAGTTTTGATTTTGAAAACCAGATGAAACTTGAGTACACGGGGCTTGAAGACGAGATAATTAAAAAAATTGAAGCAGGTAACGTAAGCCTTCCTTTGCAGGGATCTTTAATTACAGGCGCCACTTCTTTATTTGGTATCCGCACAGATCTGCAATTCGGAAAACTGAAACAATCTATCATCTTTACACAGCAACGCGGAAAAAAATCTGAGGTAACAGTTTCTGGTGGCGCACAAACAACAAATTTTTCTGTATCAGGAGATTCTTACGAAGCCAGCCGGCATTTTTTTCTTGCACAATTTTTCAGAGATCATTACGAAGCCGGTCTTGCATCACTTCCGGTTGTAAGTACACCCGCTGTAATTACAAAAATTGAAGTGTACATGACCAACCGTACAAATCAAACAACAGACACAAGAAACATTGTGTCATTTGCAGACCTGGGCGAAGATTCTTCAAAAACCAAGCTTGCTATACAGAGTGGTGAAACTGAAATTCCTCATGTAAGATTGGAGTTACAGCCCTCTTTTCAAAACGGAGGTACATATCCTACACCTGATAATCCTGTTATAGATAATCCGGGAATTTTTCCTGAAAATGGTGCAAATAACCTGTATGACATGATCACGAATAATGCAGGGCCAGCCAGCATAATTCATGACAGGGTATTTGCAAACGCAACCAATTATCTTTCTGTTCCTCAAAACGGAAGCAATACAGGAAAAGAATTTTTTGGAGGCCGTGAATTTGAAACAGTACAGCGTGCAAGAAAACTTTCAGTATCAGAATATACACTAAATACAAGGTTGGGATATATTTCTTTAAATCAATCTTTAAATTACGATGAGGTATTAGCAGTTGCATTTCAGTACACCATTAACGGACAAACTTACCAGGTTGGAGAATTTTCTGATCAGTTTCCGTATTCAGATTCTTCGTTGTATTTAAAAATGCTTAAGTCTACACAACTCAACACAAAAGTGGGTATGTGGGATCTGATGATGAAAAACGTTTATACTATTGGCGCTTACCAGTTAAATCCCACAGATTTTAATTTGCAGATCTTTTACAACAACCTTGCAACAGGTGTAGACATTCCTTATGTGCCTTACGGTGCAATTAACGGAACGCCGCTTGTACAGGTAATGAACGTTGATAAACTTACGGTAAACGGAGATCCGATGTCTGACGGGGTCTTTGACTTTGTAAACGGGGTCACCGTAAATGCAGCAACCGGAAGAATTTATTTTCCGGTACTCGAACCCTTTGGCTCACACCTGCAATCTAAATTTTCTAATCCCAACGATTTTCCGGGTGCCAACCAGTATATTTTTCAATACCTCTACGATTCTACAAAAGTTTCTGCACAACAATTTCCTGAAAAGAACAGGTTTAAATTAAAGGGAACTTATAAATCTGCAACAGGTTCAGAAATTTCGCTGAGTGCAACAAACATTCCGCAAGGTGCTGTAACTGTAACTGCGGGCGGAGTAAAACTTACAGAGAACGTAGATTATACGGTTGATTATACTTTGGGAAGAGTTAAGATCATTAACGAAAGTATTATGAACTCAGGGCAGCCCATAAAAATTTCGCTCGAAAGTAATTCGCTCTTCAACATTCAGCAAAAAAGTTTAATTGGTACCCGATTAGATTATCGCTTTAACAGAGATTTTTCTATGGGCGCAACTTTGTTAAGGTTAAATGAAAGACCCCTTACACAAAAAGTAAATGCAGGAGACGAGCCCGTTACAAATATACAGTGGGGAACAGATTTTAACTGGAGAACAGACGCACCTTTCATAACGCGCTTAATAGACAAACTTCCCATCATCTCAACAAAAGAAGCATCTAACTTAACAATAGGCGGAGAGTTTGCACAACTAATACCCGGCTCCAACAAAGCAATTGGTAAAGGAGGAAACTCTTACGTAGATGATTTTGAAGGAAGTATTTCTTTAATAGATCTGAGAAACCAGGGCGCATGGGCTTTAGCATCTATTCCGCAAAACCAGGTAGGATTTCCGGAAGCAAATCTTTCTGACAGTATTGCAACAGGGTTTAACCGTGCACGCTTTAGCTGGTACACAATAGATCCGCTTTTCTACAACAAAACAACCGATCTTACACCCGGTTATTATAACGACAATAACTGGTTTCAATGTAATTACACAAGGCAGATCATAGAAAGCCGTTTATTTCCAAACAAACAACCGCCTAATGGCCAGCCGGTAAACATGCCTTCGTTAGATCTTTCATTTTTTCCTGATGAAAGAGGGCCTTATAATTATGAAACCGTCCCTGTTACCGGAATTTCTGCGGGTACAAATACACTTACAGCTCCCGGACGTCTGAACGCGCCTGCCACACGCTGGGGTGGAATTATGCGCAGGTTAGAGACCAACGATTTTCAGGCAGCTAACGTAGAAGCAATTCAGATCTTTATGATGGATCCGTTTGATCAGGATTATTCGCAGGTACATGGAGGCGCGCCACCAACTGTAGGAGATCTGTATTTTGATCTTGGAAACGTTTCTGAAGACATTGTTAAAGATGGCAGAATGAGTTATGAAAACGGCCACCCGATAGATGGCAGTAACTCTACCAACGTTGCAACTACAGAAGACGAGGTTGCAGTTGTGCCTATTGTTTCGCCAATCATTAATGCGTTTGATGTAAATGAGTCTACCAGGCCTTACCAGGATCTTGGTTTTGATGGAATGGATAATGGTAAAGAACAAAGTAAATACACCAATTATCTGACCTGGATACAAGCTAACGCACCTTCCTATTACGGCGAGGCAGTTGCTGACCCTGCAAACGATGATTACCATTATTACCGTGGTGATGATTATGACGGGATACAAAACAATACCATTGAGCGTTACAAAAAATTCAATGGAACTCAAGGGAATTCTCCGACTGAAGCACAATACAAAGATCTGAACAGTGGCCACTATCCAACAGGTGCCAACAACAATCCGAATATTGAAGACATTAATAAAGATAATACGATGAACGAATCAGAATCGTATTATCAGTATCACGTAAAAATTAACCAGACAGATCTTAACGAAAACAATGTTGGAAATAATTTTATTGCCAATTCTTTTAAGGAAGAATATACAAAACCCGATGGCACTACAAAATCTGTAAGATGGTACCAGATTAAAATTCCTATTACAGCATTCGAAGAAAAAATTGGAAGTATAGAAGGGTTTAACTCCATTCGCTTTCTGCGTGTTTTTATGAAAGGTTTTGACAAGCCGGTAACATTACGTTTGGCACGTTTTGAACTTGTACGTGCAGACTGGAGAAGATATTTGTTTGATCTTTCTCAGCCCGGAGATTATTTAGCGGCAGATGATGCAGACGGAAGCTTTGATATTTCTGCAGTAAACATTCAGGAAAACGGAAAAAGAACTCCAATCAATTACGTTATTCCTCCTGGTATTAATCAGCAACAAAACGTTCAAACAACAAATCTTGTTTTATTAAACGAGCAGTCGCTTTGTATGCGCTCTTGCAATTTAAAGGACGGAGGTGCGCGTGCCGCCTACAAAAACGTAGATATGGATGTGCGCTCATTTAAACGATTAAAAATGTTTGTGCATGCAGAACCGCTTGGAGGGGCGCAGATAGCAGATGGCGATGTCACCGCCTTTATCAGGATAGGTACGGACTTTAATGACAACTATTATGAGTATGAAGTTCCGTTAAATATTACGCCGCCGGGCATGTATGATGCAACCAATGATAATGACCGGGGCATTGTGTGGCCGGAAGCCAATGAAATGGATATAGAGTTCACAAAACTTACCGGGGCCAAACAAGAACGAAACGATAAGTATTACCTGGAAGGAAAACAACTCACCATTCCATACATCGTATCTGATGGTAACAGAAAAATAACCATTAAGGGAAGTCCGAATCTTGCAACAGTAAAAAGTATTATGGTGGGTATCCGTAATCCAAAAAACGGAGATAATGTTACCAAGTGTGTTGAGGTTTGGATAAACGAATTGCGCCTTGCAGAATTTAACCAGCACGGCGGCGTTGCAGGCAATTTGCGCGTGCAGGCAAAATTAGCAGACCTTGGAACATTGGCAATGGCAGGAAGTATCATGACTCCTTTTTACGGAAGTATTGAAAAGAAAGTAAGTGAACGTTCGCGCGAGCTTACCAGGCAATACGATATTTCTTCTTCATTAAACCTTGGTAAATTTTTCCCTGAGAAATGGAGTATCCGTTTACCTCTTTACGTAGGAATTTCTGAAACAAATATAACCCCGCAGTTCAATCCGCTTGATCCGGATATTTTACTAAAGCCAATTATTCAGAACAGGGATCTTGATCAGCATTACCGCGACAGTTTAAAGGCTACTACGCTTGATGTTACCAAGAGAAGAAGTTTTAATTTAACCAACGTAAAAAAAGACAAAGGAAAAAACTCAAAAGGTTCGCACATTTACGATGTGGAAAATTTTTCTGCCACTTATTCTTTTGCCGAAGTGTTTAAACACAACGTAAATATTGAGTACAATATGTCGCGCAACATACGTACAGGTTTAAATTATAACTTTCAAACAACACCAAAGAATTTTAAACCATTCGGCAAATCAAAATCAAAACTGCTTAATAATAAATGGATGGCGTTGGTAAAAGAATTTAATTTTTATTTGCTGCCCTCGCAAATAGGTTTTA
>JACMLS010000214.1 GCA_014379485.1 Bacteroidia bacterium
ATTGTAACCAATATAATCATCCGCCTCAGTTGTCATTCCGTAACCAAATTCGCGTCTTCCTCTTTCAACTATAAAGATCTCATTATTAAAACTCCTGATCTTGCGAAAAGAAGAGCCCGGAAAATTCCGGAACAATTTTTTTCCTGTATCTAAATTCAACCCATGCAACCTCCAGTTCTTAATGCTTGAAAAGCGGCCTGACTCTTCAATAAAATCTGAAGCGATCATTATATTGTTCTGAACGAATAATCCCTTTACGCTTTTTACATTTCCAAATCCAAATAAAGGAGGATTAATAAACGAAACAAAGATGTAAGGCAAAATGCACACAAGGAAAATCGCAAAGCGAAGGGTCCAAAGTGTTTTTTTTCTTTTACTGTAAAACTTCCTGATCCAAACCATCAGAAAAATTCCCAACAGCAAAAAAAGTATCAGCAACCAGGAATTTGACATACAGAAAGAAATAACCTCATCCATGGTCCACGCTTTAATGCTTTACAATAAATTTTCCGCTCTTTTTTTCGGAACGGATAAAATAAATACCATTGGCGAGCCCTGAAACAGAAATTGTATTTGCAGATTTCACTAATGGTAAAACAACCTGCCCAAGTGCATTCAGCACCTCAACATTATTCAGCGTTTCTGCAAACAACAGTTTATCGTTTGCAGGATTAGGAAATAAGAAGAGCTCATTATTTTTTGAAAGTTGAGCACTATTTGTACCCGTGAGGGCGGTGCTGCCCACCCTGAAACCGTTTCCAAAACTTGCAACCCACACTTCATTTACATCGTAAGGATTAAAAAAAACTTTCTGCGGATTTCTGAACGGATAAGAACTTACAGGAGTTATTGAAAAAGAATTTGAATTGGTATTTGTAGCGTATACCAGCCCGTTTACTTGTGTGCATATATACATTTCATCAGGTAATGAAGGATGAAATGTACCGCTAAGAACCGGTTGGTTATACACCTGCGTCCAGTTTAAACCTTTGTCTGTAGTTCTGAAAACACCGCCCGCTGAGCCTTTGTTACCAACAAAAGCAAGCCAGGTGCTTTGCGTTAGATCATTCTTATCAATTTCTACATTTACAACAGACTTTGTCATACCAGCTACATTGCTGTCGGCCCAGGTTAGCCCACCGTCTGAACTATAAAAGACACCAGAACTGTTACTGAAAACATAACTTGGAGAAGAGCTGGTGGATGTATCTCGCGAGCCATAGACGGAAACAAGGTCTCCGTTATTCAATACCAAAATCTGTACTGCGCGATTCTCTGTTCTTGGCGGAGAAGCAAGACGTGTCCACTGAGTTGGTGTGTTTATTATATCTGTACAATGATATACATCTCCTACGCCTCCTTTTACATCCATTACTGTTGCATACATTCCGTTTGCTGAAAGCGGATCGAGGGCAATAGAACTCACTGTGTGGCCAAATGATTTTAATGTGGTCCAGTTTATTCCGTTATCTGCAGAAACAGAAATTCTTCCGCGGCACCAGGCTGCACGTGTATCTGAATAATCTCCGTTAGAGCCTGCAACTTCTCCGCAGGCTGCATACATTAAACCACTAACAGGGTGTACACAAGTCATATTCACATCATTGATCCTTGATGAATCCAAACCGTAAATATCAAAACTCCACATGTTTCCGCCATCAGTACTTCTTCTTGCAACAATATCATTGTAGCAGGCAAAGATGTCTGTAGGACTTGTCCAATCCAACCAATAAGATGATGTGGTTTCAAGGCCTGATGTTATATACTGGCTTGATTGCTGAAGTAAAACAGAAGGTGCGTTATCAAAATTTACATCTGTATAAGCCTGTTGCCAGTTTGAGCCCATATCAGTACTTGTGTGTACCAGCATACCATCTCCAATAATTAGTCTTGAAGAATTATTAGGATCAACAGAAAGTCCACCTATATAATTAACACCGTTCCATTTAAATTTTGCGTTGGCAATTGTATGTTTTCCTATCCAACCGGTAGTAACGTTTGCATTTGAATTAAACATGGCAGAATTAAGAAACATATTTGCAAAGCTGGCACCGCCATCAGTTGACCTCCACAAAGCACCCAACGAAACACCGGCGGCAAATGAGTTACCAGTAAGATAAACAACTGAGGTATCATTACGGGCAAGGCCAAGTAAATATGCTTTATCGTTTGTTGCCGGCGGATTGGTTGTAACAGGTAAATTACCACCAATAGAATTCCATTGATTGCTGCTCTGACTTAATTTATAAATTCCTTTAAAAAAAGGATAATCCTCACTAAAGGTCATATAAATTTTTCCCAATGCATTTGCCTGTATTGTTACTGCATAGAAAACCCATTTGCCTCCCTGTTTGGCGCCTTTGAATGTAACAATATGTTCGGTTGACGGAATACCGTTTGTTCCTGCAGAAGCGCTTGCCCAGGAGGCGCCACCATTAAAAGTATAAATAAGAGAATCGTGCGCACACACATAAATGGTATCCTTATTCTCAAAATAAACTCCGGCCAGATGTCCGCCATACGGTAAAGGATGTGTTAAGAGGGTGCTGAAACCGCCAGTGCTTTCTGAGTTTGTAAAATAAATTTTTGTGGGATCGTTTACAACAACAATGTTTGTATCATAAGGACTTGCATAATACTGAAAAGCTGAAGAGGTGCATGGGTTGGTTGCGTTTACCCAGGTAGATCCGCCATCAAAACTTTTTACAGGCGTATAAAAATTACTTGCTTTTTTTAATGTAAAAAGTTTTAAGGGATTTGAAGTAAACTGGACGTCTGTATTTCTTCCGCCCGGTAATTGCAAATAATGCAGAAGAGACCAGCTCTGACCAAAATCTGTAGATTGGTGAATTGGCGACATGTCGCAGGCAATGAACACATTGTTTGCATTATGCGGGCTTATGCTTGGGCTGTACATGGCGCCGCCACCGCCAACACCCCTGGGAGACCATGATGCAGGCTGAGCTGCTGCAATTAGTGCTGCAAACAAAAATGCTCCGAACAAACTTTTTTTTGCTGTTTCCATTTTCTGTAAATTGAGTTTGCTGATTTCAGAAAAAATAATTCCTATTACTTTCTCTTTGCAATTTCTTTTAAAATATTTTTCTTTCATTACCTTATTTATTCAGTAACACGAAAAATAAACAGGGAAGGTTGGGTATACCTGTTTATATTTTTAAAAAATAAAAAAATAAAA
>JACMLS010000215.1 GCA_014379485.1 Bacteroidia bacterium
GTAGTGAATACCAAGTTGAAAATAACACCCAAAGAAAAAAAACTGGCCCTTAGTTTACTGGAGGCTGTTTTAGAGAATTGGAAAACCATGGGAACTTCGTCTGTAGAAGCGCTACAGGAAACGTTTTTACAACGCGAAGGAAAATTAGAACTGCAGGCCAACGACACCTACGAACTATGGGTAGAAGAAAAAGGATACGATGTATTATTAGCACAACTTCCGTGGGGAATAGGAATGGTTAAAACACCATGGATGGAAAACTATCTAACCTGTCACTGGAATTAATAAAATGTGTTTAGATTCAAATTTTTGAATGTAGAAAAGCAACACTGTAACAGTGGTGATAATTTGAATGCAAAGGCATTCGGTTGATTATTTATAGTTATACTATGGGTGGAGAAGCAAAGATAAAAAAGAGTACCATAAAGCCAAAAAAGACCAAACCTTTTTTTGGGCCTAAAAAAAAGCTGGACGTTAAACTCAATAAAACGGCCCAGAAAGGGAAAGCTACGCCTAATCCTTTAAAAAAAGCCGCTAAAAAGGAGAAATCAGAAGCTAAAAAGCTGCAGATTCTTTCACTCAAAAAACCAATAAAGGAAATTCAGGGAACTTCTATAAAACACCAAAAGCACAAAGAAGCTGATCAAGTTCTGAAAGAAGCTCAAAGCGCAGCGATACTCCCTTCACTAAAAGCCAACCAAAGTGCGGCCAATCATAACCAGGTAGCCGTGGTTATGGGTGATCAAACCAAAGACACCAAATCGTTTAATAAAGAGGGATTCGAAAAGAAACTAAAAGAGCAAATTAATGACACCATCAAACGTAAGGAAGATGCAGATGAAATAAAGAGAAATGGTGTCGATGATCAGGTAACAAAAAAAGTCAGTTCAACAGTAGGGGAAGAGAAAACGGCAGCTGGCGGAAAAATCGAAGCCAGTTCAATAGTATCACCGGCAACGCCTGAAACACCTAGTGCAGCGGCAACCACTCAGGAACCTCAAATGCTGGGTCCCGTGGTTCCGGAAGCTAAATCACTTACTGCCCAAAAATCAGATTTGGCACCAGTAAAACGTCCTGAAGAAGAAACTGATTTTACCAAAGAAACAGCCGTTTTAGGAGATGACTACAAGCAAAACAATTTGTCTCAGGATAAATTACAAAATAGTAACGAACCGAGATTTATTGCTGCTGATAATCAAAAGCAGGATTCTGAAACGAAAGCACAGGAGTTAACAGATCAAACCCGGGCTAACGAAAAAAAGAAAATAAACAGTACCCGTTCAGGGAATACCAATTCGATCAATGCGGGCTACAATGCCATGGTTCAGAAACAAGATGACACCAATAAAGGGAGATCTGAACAGCAGAGCAAAAAGAGTATTGAAGAAAATCAGATAAGAAAGGATGTCCATAAACAACTGAACGATATATTCAATCTGGCTAATACTACGGTGTTAGAATGTTTCGCAGACATCGATACTTATATACAAGAGACTTTTGGTAAAAGCCTTACCAAAAACCTGGATCTTTTCAGCGAACAGGTGGCCGAATTGCTCGATGATAACGACGGTATAGAATGGGTGGGAAAAAAACTTACCGGTGGCCACGTACAAGATGAAATAGAAATCTTTAATGTAGCAAAAAAAGATTTCATTGCACACATGCAGAATCCCATCAATGAGCTGGTTGCTTTTGTGGATAAGAAATTGACCAAAGCGAATCAGGCCATAATAGACGGTCGTA
>JACMLS010000216.1 GCA_014379485.1 Bacteroidia bacterium
ATCGGAAAAAAAACAGGAAGAGATGTTTATCGCATAGATCTTTCAACCGTTGTTTCAAAATACATTGGTGAAACTGAAAAAAATCTACGAAAACTTTTTGACCGCGCAGAAAGAAAAGACTGGATCTTGTTTTTTGATGAAGCAGACGCAATTTTCGGAAAACGTACCAGCGTAAATGATGCGCATGACCGGTACGCAAATCAGGAGGTTAGTTATTTACTTCAGCGCATTGAGTATCATGAAGGGTTGGTAATACTTGCAACCAACATGAAAAATAATATTGACAGTGCTTTTATGAGACGCTTCCAGTGTATTGTCCATTTTCCTATGCCCAAAGCCGCAGAGCGCTATAAGTTGTGGCAAAAAGCATTTCCTGAAAAAATCGTTTTTGATGAAACCTTCGATCTTCAGAAAGTTTCAAACGATCATGAATTATCGGGCGCACATATTGTTAATGTTGTTTCTCATTGTGCACTCAAAACTATTGCCAGCGGAAATAAACCACTTACCGGGCAAATGTTGCGCGAAAGTATTGCAAGAGAACTGGCAAAAGAAGGAAGAACATTGTAAAATTGACATCGCATTAATTCCATTTATATTAGAAATTCAAAATAAAAAAAATGAAAAACATCTTCACAGGAAAAATTCCCGTACTTGTTGCGGTAATTTTAATGCTTGTATTTGGTATACTGCTTGCAAGCGGAAAAATTGAAAACGAACGTGCGCAAAAAATTGTTGCATGGGTGGGTCTTGGTCTGCTTGTTGTTGGCAGCATTTATTTATTGTGGGATCAAAATGCTTTGCGCGATATTTCAGATCAGAAAGGTGAGAACAAACCATACAGCTACGCAAGAGTGCAGATGTGGTGGTGGACACTTATTATACTCGGCACATGGTTTGGTGTTTACGCAGCCAAAGGTGTTTATTGGGAAATGAACTCAACCTGCCTTGTTCTGCTGGGTATCAGTGCCGCAACAACTGTAAGTGGCAGAATGGTAGATACCAGGCAGGACAGTAGTAATACAACCCGCCACCAGGACCTGCATGCTTCGCAGGGAATAATTATGGATATACTTTCTGACGAGCATGGTTTAAGTATTCATCGGTTTCAGGCTTTTGTTTTTAATGTGGCTTACGGACTTTCTTTTGTGGTAACTGTTTTTTCTGATCTTAATAAAGGTTCTTTTCCTGAATACAGCTCAACCATACTTGCATTACTGGGTACAAGTTCAGGTACTTATCTTGCTATGAAAATGAGCGAGAATAAAGACGGGCAGGAACCTGTACAGCCAGTGCAAAACACCTCAACAACCACTACCGGCAATACAACAGCAAACAATGTTACAACCACTACCACCGGAGATGGACTTACTGATGCAAATACAACAGACCAGCAAAACGCTGATATTAAAAATTAATATCCAACTGGTATTAGTTAGCAGTTTCCAGTAATTTTTGATTGATAAAAGGCAAGGCTTTGCTTGCCTGTATTTCATTGGGATCAATACTCAATGCTTTTTCCCAACACGATTTTGCATCCTGCAACCTGTTCACAGAGAAATAAGCCCCGCCAAGGTCAGACCACCAGGCCGCATTGCCTGGCGAAATTTTTACTGACCACTCAAGCAATTTAATTGCAGTGTCAAAATGTTTTTGTTCGCCTTCAGTTAAAGCTTTTTTGTAAACCAGTTCAGAAAAATGTGTTTTGTGAGGTGCGGAATTAAAGAGCGCAAATCCTTTTTCCCAATAAACAAACGCGCTGTCATAATTGGCAAGATGGTAATCGCAAACCGCCCGGTTAAAAAAGGCGTTTGAAAAACCAGGATGAATGCTGATTGCCTTGTTTGAATGTGCAATTGCTTTTTTAAGTAAACTATCTTTTTGCAAACTATTTTCTGGCACCAGGGCAAGATTTACGAGAGCGCTTGTTGCGTTTGCATTGCACAATGCACTGTTTGGAGAAGTTTGTACATCTTTTAAAAATAAAGTGTACGAGTTCTTCCAATCCCTGTTACGCGGAATTATGACCAGGAAAGAAACAACAGAAATGCCAGCCAGGAATATTATCACTACAAAGTTAAAAACCTGAATTTTCATTTTGGTTTTAAGCAGATCCAGGCCCAGTGAAACGGCAACGCAAAAAGCAAAAGAAGAATGAAACAGAAAACGCTCTCCCATACTTGCGCCTATATTAAAGAGGAAATTGCTTATCAGGAAAAGGTTACTTAAATAAATAACACCCAGCAAGCCAATGAGTTTTCTTTTGAGAACAGATCTTATAGTATAATAAATAAGTGAGATATTCAGCGCTGCAGAAACCCAAACGTCCCAGTCTGCAAATGTTCTGAATTGTATTTGCGCGTAAGAATAGTCTGCGCTCAACGGAAAAGGTTTAACCAGCAGCAATATATATTTTAAAAGAATATAAATTTTTGTGGCAAATTTTTCAATGCCCGTTGCGTAGATGTAGGGATTATTTAATGGGTCTGTTTGTTCGGTTGCAGACCATCCAACAATTTTTGCGCGAATAAGAGCATAGAGCAAAAAAACTACTGCGGGTACCCAAATACTTTTTAAAGCTGCAGCCGTTTTGTAATTACGTAAAGTAAACGCGGCGGCGGGTAAAACGAGTAACAGGGTAATTGCATATTCTTTTGAAAGCA
>JACMLS010000217.1 GCA_014379485.1 Bacteroidia bacterium
AGAAATAAACAAAGAACCACCTTCGGGCTGTCTCTTTGCACCAATAAACCGGTTATTGCAAATAGTTAAACGAAAAAAAAAACATGAAGACAACAATTGAAAACAAAGAACAGTTGAGTGTTAAAGAACAATGTCTTGAATTTGCACAGATACTTGGATTAAACGAACCTGTTTCTGAAGAAGTGCTTAAAGCTGCAGTACAAAACGAAATCTATGCACGCAACCTTCTTGTCAGTAAAGATTCTCCTGAAATGCTGGAGATCCTTCTGAAGAATCCGGTTAAAACAAGCCTTGCAAACAAAGAGCATTCAACAATGGAGCTGGTTGCAAAAGCAGCAACAGCTTTGTTACGATGGGGCAAAACAGGATTTAATATTGTAAATCAGGCAGTATTAGAAAGACGTGAAAATGCTTGTCTTTCTTGTCCTAATTTACAAGAAGCAAAAAGTATTGCCCAAAAAATTGTTCCCTCACTTGCGCAGAAAAATGTGGCCGGGCATAGAACCGGAAAGAAAATATGCGCCTTGTGCGGTTGTAATGTTTCCAATAAAATGCGTTTGCCTTCAGAAGCTTGCCCGGACAAAAATCCGGAAAACAGTAATCAGAGCCGATGGGGTGAACCATTATTAAGCGGAAACATTAATTAGCTGTACTGATCTTCAAGACAGTCTTTACTCTTTCAATGAGTGAAAATTCCTTTCAAAAAAATCCCACCCTTTATCAAGGTGTGGGATTTTTTTTTCTTTATTGAACTGATATCTCAATTCGCTTTATTTATTTGCAAATCTGTACGATGGTTTTTTCTAATATTGTTTCTCGAAAAGGTATTATGACTGCTATTGGGCGCGATAATGTATACTGAAAATTTATTGATTACATTTTCATTTTCTCCATAACCTTTACTAATTTTTTCAAATCCTCCTCAAAAAAGTTCGACATCTGTCCCCCAGCCTCCACGGTGCAGAATGGGAATGAGAAACAGAGCGAAAGCATTTGTTTTTTGTTCCCTTTTTTATTTCTAATTTAATAGTCGGTATAAAATTTGCATACCAGAAACCGAAATGAAATATTATTACTCCTTTTACCTCATTTTTTTGCTCTCATTCACTTCGGTGGATGAGAGCAAAAAAATGAGGTGGTCGGCAGATAGGAAATTGACATGGTCCGATTATTTAGCTGTTCCAGATATGAAAAGTGAATCTAGTGCGGTCACAACCACTTCTGTTTCATGTTTCCCTCTTTCTACAAAAGGAGACACAGTAACTTATAGGATTGAAGCTCTCATGTATAAAGGCGAGTCATGGACAATGTTTTCTGATACATCTACAAACGGGCTTATGCATGAGCAAACCCATTTTGACATTACCGAATTATACGCAAGAAAATTAAGAAAGGAAGCTGCCTTAATCAAAGCCACCAGAGGCAGCGAACTTAATATCGAATTTGAGAAGAAATTTAGAGCTAACCAAGATTCATTACACGCTTATCAGGATAAATATGATAATGAAACAGGATTTAGTGGAAGAAAACTGGTTCAAAAACAATGGAGTCAAAAAATTGAAATGCAGTTAAAGGACTCCGATTCTTTTTCCGGTATTTTCGTTAAAATTTTAATGGTTAAGTGATTTTTTTTTTTTTTACTTTTATAGAACCCTTTAGTTTCCCATTTTAAGTTTCTCGGCTGTTATTTAATTTTCTCCATAACCTTCACCAACCGCCTCAAATCCTCCTCAAAAAAGTTCGATATCTGTCCCCAGTCTCCACAAAATTAAAACCTCAAATCTTTTTGTTCAGAATGGCTTAGGTTCTTTTTTAATGTTAGTTCATATTTAGTCCGCGACAAAAAATAAAT
>JACMLS010000218.1 GCA_014379485.1 Bacteroidia bacterium
AAAGGAACCGGTTATAATTACGGATTGGAATTGACCGTAGAAAAATTATTTGCAAAACATTATTTCTTTATGTTCAGCGGTTCTTTGTTCGATAGTAAATACAAAGGCAGCAATGGCATTTTACACAACACAGATTACAACGGAAAATTTGCGACCAATTTACTGAGCGGTGTTGAGTATGCTGTTGGCAAAAGCAAAAAAAACACTGTCAGTGCAGGATTTAAACTTACTTACGCTGGCGGCAGATTATATTCTGACGTTGATACCGCAGCCAGCAACCGTATTATGGACGTAGTTGCAACCGACGAAGGAACCAACGTAAACCACTTTGCAAATTATTTCAGAACAGACCTGCGCATTGCTTACAAAATAAACGCAAAAAAAAGCAGCTGGGAATTTGCGGTAGACCTTGTAAACATTACCAACCAAAAAAACGTGCTCGCCCTCACCTACGCTCCCGATCCAACAAATCCATCAGCCAGCCCGCTTGTAAAAAATTACCAGTTAGGATTTTTACCGATCTTTTATGTTAAGGTGGATTTTTAAAAGGAGCGAGCAAGGTTGACACGGAGAAGCGGAGGCACAGAGTTACACAGAGAAAGTTTTGGGTTTACGGTTATCTTTGGTTGGTTAATAATGTTTTCAATTTTGTGGTTGAAAGAGTTTTAGGGTTGAAGTTAAAATGGTTTGAGTTTGATTTTTCGCTTTCGGCAGAATAGAAAATTGACACGGAGAATGTTTTTTTGATTCCAGAGGAATCACCCATCTTAACACAAACGAAAAAGCATGAATCTCCCGACCCTGTAAGGTCGCACAAGTAGTAGCACCATGTTTCAATCCGAATGATTAAATTTGCCGGCATTAAGTATTTTGCGCAAAGCAAATTTTTTTCGGGTTTTCAATGAACGTAAAAAAAATAATTCTTCTTTTATATGTGCTGATCTTCTTAGGGAGTAAATCTGTTTATTCACAAGTCATCAACATAGAATCAAAACGATTTCTGAACGATACAAGTGGTTGGGTGGGAAGGACAGACACTTATTTTTCTATTACACAAAACACACAGCAGGTAATTTCATTGGGCAACTCTGTACACATACAGTATGCAAAGCACGAGCACAAATTTTTGATTCTTAACGATATTAATTTTGTAAAAGCCGGCCCTACAGATTTTGTGAATAGTGGTTACCAGCATTTTCGTTACAGTTACAAAATAAATAAACTGATTACCTGGGAAACTTTTTTGCAGGCGCAGTACAACGCCGTTATGAAAATGAAAGGCCGTTTTCTTGCAGGCACAGGTCCGCGCATACGTGTTGTAAAGCGCGAAGATTTTAAAATGTACGCAGCCGCTTTATACATGTATGAATACGAAGAGATCGTAAATACGCCTGTAATTGTAAACAGCGCCAACCGAATAAGCAGTTATGTAACTTTTACATGGACAATAACAAAGAACGTTGAATTTTCTTCCACCACATTCTACCAGCCCAACCTTGCAAATTTCAGCGATTACCGTGTTGCGGGCGACGGAGCTTTTGAAATTGGCATCACAAAAAAATTAAGCTTTCGCATTAATTATAATTTTTTGTACGACACCAAACAGCCTGTTGGCATTCCTAATTTTGTGTACTCGGTTAAGAACGGGTTGACGTTTAAATTCTGATCTTTTTTTCATAAGATTTATTCCGGTTTTATAATTATATTTACTTTCTTCAAAAAAGCATTTATGAAAAACTTCTTCCTGTTTTTTTCGTTTTTAACTGTTATCTCTTTTTCAGCTCAGAATTACACCCTTGTTGGCGAAGATGTTTTTGTGGGAGGAAAAAAAATATGCAGTGTAAAGAAAAC
>JACMLS010000219.1 GCA_014379485.1 Bacteroidia bacterium
ACGCCTGACGATATTAAATTTGTTACACCGCACGTTTTAAAACACCGCGTTGTACTTACTCCCGAAAAAGAAATGGAAGGAAAAACAACCAACGATGTAATAAAAGGAATTTTAGATAAAGTGGAAGTTCCGCGTTAACTTTTTTTAATTGTAACCAAACGCACTACTGCCACTTATAATTGTATGAAAACAACAAAACATTTTATCGTAGCTTGCTTACTCGCCTGTTTTTTTTCAGGAAACATGTATTCAAGAACAGACACGATCTCTGTAGAGAAAGCGTTTCTGGAAAAACTCATTAAGCTCGAAATAAAAGGCAAAGGGAGTTATCAGAACCAATGCATAAGCATGAAAATAAAAAATCTGATTGCTGAACCTGTTATAATAAAAGTAGAAGCCGGAAGAAGACTAGACTCAAAAGATTCTACCGAGCAGGATATTTTAGTGGTGCAAGACCTGTATGTAAAGCTGGTTGTAAAACAAGAATTCACTACAGATATTACAGGTTTTTGCTGCCAGGCTTCAAACCACGCCCCAAAAGAAAAAGCTAAATTTTTAGTGGGTGCTTTGGCCGACAAAAATTTATTTGACATGGCAAAATATATCAGCAAAGCAACACTTTCTTCTAACCAGATTCAAAATGCTGTCTGGTGCGTTTCAGACAACCATGATCTTTCTTCTGTAGACGAAGAAGGCACAGAAGCCGGAAAAAATCTCAGAAAATTTATTGCAAAAATGAAAGGCATAGAAGTTCCATGGTTCAATTCTTATTACCAGAATGTGCCCGGCCAGGTGTTCTCAAACATTCCAAAAAACATTACCGGTAAAATGGATTATTACATTGCAAACATTTCTCCGGTGCTTGTAAACATAAGAGACACTAAAGGAACCGTTGTAAAAACTTTTGTTGTTGGCAACGAAGTGCAGAGAGGAGACCACACGTTTAATTTAGATTGGGATGTTAAAGGAATGAAAAGAGGAAAATATTATGTGCGGATCTACGAAGGCCAGAGACAATTAAAAGAACTGGAAGTAACGGTGCCGTAAAACAGGAAACAAAATAATGCGTTTAATAAAATCACTTTTTTTTACCCCTTTTCTCTACTGGCTCGTAGCCGGTAATGTAAGCTGCTTTGTTTTAGGTTTTGTTTTTCCGATATGTTTAATGGTTGCCTGGGCTTATTTCTGGACTCTTATTGCTCTTATTTTCTTTGACATACTTGTACTCTACGCAAACAAACGCGGTATAATTGGTTACCGCAGCAGCATGAGCAAATTATCTAACGGAGATGATAATATTATTAATCTGTACGTAGTAAATCAATACAATTTTCCGGTGTGGATACAGATCATTGACGAGATTCCTTTTCAGTTTCAAAAAAGAGATTTTTCTATCCGCACAAATATTCTGAGCGGAAAGAAAAAACATTTTGCTTATGTTTTACGACCTAAAGAAAGAGGCGAATATCAATTTGGCGCACTCAATGTTTTAACGCGAAGTCTATTAGGCCTGTGTAAACGTCGTTACAGTTTTGAAGAAGGGGCCGTGCTTCCGGTCTACCCTTCATTCATACAAATGCGTAAATATGAATTACTGGCCATAAGCAACCGCTTAACCATGTCAGGCATAAAAAAAATTCGCCGTGTTGGTAACACCACAGAGTTTGATCAGATAAAAGAATACATACCCGGCGACGATGTGCGTACTATAAACTGGAAAGCAACATCTCGCCGCCAGAAATTAATGGTAAATAAATACCAGGATGAGCGGGCGCAAAATGTTTACAGTTTAATTGATATGGGGCGAATAATGAAAATGCCCTTCGAACAAATGACTTTGCTCGATTACGCCATCAATTCATCGTTGGTAATTTCTAACATTGCATGGACAAAACACGATAAGCCGGGCATTCTCGCTTTCAATCACAAAATAAATTCTTTTTTACCTGCAGAGCGCAGGGGTTCGCAAATGTTTCGGATTCAGGAAACTTTATATAATCTCAAAACAAACTTTTTAGAAACAGATTACGAGCGCTTGTATATTTATGTAAAAAGCAAAATAAGCCAACGCAGTTTATTGCTCGTATTCTCAAATTTTGAAACATTGAACGGTTTAAAACGACAAATAAAATATTTGCGTAAAATGGCAAAAGATCATTTACTCGTAATTATCTTTTTTGAAAACACAGAGCTTAAAAAATATTTAGATGCACCTGCAAAAAACACCAAAGACATTTATTACAAAACCATTGCAGAAAAATTTGAGTTCGAAAAAAAATTAATTCAGAAAG
>JACMLS010000220.1 GCA_014379485.1 Bacteroidia bacterium
ACTTCTGTCACCGACAGAAAAATTTCTTACAAAGCAGAAACAGGAGAAGTGTGTTTGATCTTTGATCACAAGGGAGAGTTCATAAAATCAGCTATGAAGGATGAAACGGAGAGCGCGAAATTGTAAACTGTTCTCTTTCCTGTAAACAAAAAGCTTCTTGTAAAGGGGCTTTTTCATTTTATGGTCTATAATTAACAATGTTATACCGCTTGTTAAGATCTGCTGAGGAAAACTGTATTTTAGTTAAAATGCCTTATTTATTTGATAAGCGCAGGCAAAAAGTTAACAAGCGCAGATGTTTTTTTCCGTTAAAAGTTTTACTTTGGCTTCTTATTAAATTTTTAGAAAGACAGATAATTTCATTTTATTCAAAACAATTTCAGATCTAAAAGCTATTTATAAAATAAAAAACAACAACCAATGAAAAAAATAATCTTACTTGCTTTTACAGCTCTTGCTTTTCGTGCAGGTGCAACGGACCTCATTGTTCAGGAAACAGGTCCTGTTGGAACTTATCCTGATATTTTAACTGCAGTTACAGCTGCGGTTGACGGAGACAGGATTGTCATTAATAACCGTTTTGGAAATGCTCCATGGACGGGAGATATAACCATTACAAAATCGCTGACATTTATGAGCGCCGCAGCAGATACTTTTTTTGTTGTGCAGGGTAATTATATTATTGCCCCCTCTGCAGCCGGCAAAACAATAAAAATTATTGGCATGAAAAACAACAGTACCGCCTATGGTATTTATGCATCTGCGGCCGCACCGGCTGGTATCAGGACATCTGTTTATATTACCGCGTCCAGCATATCTGGCTGGATTGATTTAAACCAGAATAATTTTAACGTGACAGTGGCAGGTAATTCTATTGGTGGGTACGTTTATTTTAGATTCGGAAAGATTTTAGGTAATTATGTTGGGGCATCTGGCGGCAGCTATGCAGTTCAAATGGCGGCGGAAGCTACAGCCACGGCCGATACCAATTATATTGTAGGAAATAAAATTAACTATCCAGGTACCAGTTTTGGGGTATATTCTAATTCAAATACACAGTATTTATATTTGGCAAATAATTTTATTACTACCAGCGGTACCAACGTCTACGCAGTTTATACCGGATCATTGAACAGTTTTTCTTCTTCCGGCGGTAACACAATAGTTAATAATACCATTACAAGAACGAGCAACGTTAATAGTTATGGCATTTATTATGGCGGTAATTATACCAGCAATCCCGCTATAAAAATGCTTATTGCCAATAATTTGATTGATTCTTATGGAACCTCGGGCGGCTACCTGAGCGGTAGTATTTATTTTGGTAGTACTGCCAACAACTCAACTATTATTGCCTATAATTTTTGTAGAAGAACTTACGCGGGTTATCCCGATAATGGAACAAATCAATATAATTTGCCGCTGGCCTTTAATGCGAATGGCTTAGAAAATAATAGTGTTGGAGTAAATTTGGGCGACCCCAATCTTATTTACAACGATCTTAACCAAACGCGCAACGATGCCGGAGCTTATGGCGGTTCATTTACACTCAGCAACTTTTTCGCCAACCATGCCAGTACTTTTGGTGGTGGTAAAAACCGGGTTTATTTTGTAGATGCACCACGCCAGGTAATTCAGGGCACCAACATTACCATAAAAGGCGAGTCTTATGACAGGTAAACTGTTTCATAAATACCTGTTTTTTCTGTTTTTGACCAGCATTCTGTTTATCCAGGATCTTTCTGCGCAGATCATTACCCGCACAAGCAATATTGTGCAGGCAGAAGGATATTGGGATACAGATCCCGGACAAGGATCTGCCATTGCTTTTTCTGCAACAGATGGCAGTTTTAATTCTGAAATAGAAAAAATAATACAAACAACTTCTACCTCTTCGCTATCTAACGGAGGACATACTTTTTATGTAAGAGTAAAAGACAATGATAATAACTGGGGGCCTGTGTTTGGTGTGGTGGTAAATATTCAGACATCTTTTCCTCCCGTAACCAATACACGCACCAGTAATATTATTCTTGCAGAAGGTTTTTGGGATACAGATCCGGGACAAGGAAACGGAATTGTTTTTTTAGCTTCTGACGGAAGTTTTAATTCGGAAATTGAAAAAGTAATTCAAACAACTTCTACTTCTTCGCTTTCAAACGGCGGACATACTTTTTATGTAAGAGTAAAAGACAATGATAATAACTGGGGACCTGTGTTTGGTGTGGTTGTAAATATTCAAACCTCTTTTCCTCCTGTTTCAAACATACGTACAAGTAATATTGTACAAGCAGAAGGATTTTGGGATACAGACCCCGGAGCAGGAAACGGAATTATTTTTTTAGCTGCTGATGGTAGTTTTAATTCGGAGATAGAACATGTAATTCAAACAACCTCTACCGCTTCGCTTTCAAACGGAGGCCATACTTTTTATGTAAGAGTAAAAGACAATGATAATAACTGGGGGCCCACGTTTGGCGTAGTAGTAAACGTTCAGTCATCTTTTCCAATTCCTCCAAACATACGTACCAGCAATATTGTATTGGCAGAAGGATTTTGGGACACTGATCCCGGAGCAGGAAACGGAATTGTTTTTCTCGCCGCTGATGGTAGTTTTAATTCGGAGATAGAACATGTAATTCAAACAACCTCTACCGCTTCCCTTTCAAACGGTGGACATACATTTTATGTAAGAGTAAAGGATAATGATAATAACTGGGGGCCTACGTTTGGTGTGGTAGTGAACGTTCAGTCATCTTTTCCGGTTCCTCCAAACATACGCAGCAGCAACATTGTCCAGGCAGAAGGATTTTGGGACACAGATCCCGGACAAGGAAACGGAATTGTTTTTTTAGCTGCCGATGGAAGTTTTAATTCGGAAATAGAAAATGTAATTCAAACAACTTCTACCGCTTCACTTTCAAACGGCGGACATACGTTTTATGTGAGAGTAAAAGACAATGACAATAATTGGGGGCCCGTGTTTGGTGTTGTGGTAAATATTCAATCATCTTTTCCAGTTCCTCCAAACACACGTGCAAGCAGTATTGTGCAGGCAGTGGGTTATTGGAATACTGATCCCGGGCAAGGAAACGGAATTGCTTTTTTAGCAAGCGACGGAAGTTTTGATACAGAAATTGAAAATCTCATTAAGGCAGTTCCAACAAACGCTTTAAGTACTGGAATGAATACCTTTTATGTGCGAACCAAAGACAATGAT
>JACMLS010000221.1 GCA_014379485.1 Bacteroidia bacterium
CAGACTACATTCTTTCCTAAAATAAAAAGAAATAATCCCAACTCAAATTCACTACTGAATTTTGTTAGCCGGTCACGATAACGTTCAATGTTTTCAGTAGAATTTCCGGAAGGATTATTTAGCATCTTACTTTTTGAGAAGGCTTGTCAAAATTAGAACAGTAGACAGAATTGTGAGAAGGGGGGCAATCTCATTTGCAAACCTCCTTGCCACTCTAATTCTTGGTTCTACATAAATAATGTCATTTGCCATTAGTACTGTATTTCCCTCACGAAGTCCCGCGACAGTCGATAGATCGAACATGTAAACTACCGGTTCAGGTTTTACGTTTCTGATCAGCTTAACCTTATAAGACTTGCCATCATCTGTAATACCACCAGAAAGTGCAATTGCTTCAAGAACAGTAACATTATTATTAGTTAGAGGTATTACACGACCAACGCCAGCCGTTCCGTGAAATACCATTACTCTTCTGTTGGTAACAGTAACTGTTACAAAAGGATCGACATAATACAAGTTGTATAATTTTTCTACTTCTTCTTCCAACTGCCTGGTAGTTTTGCCTACAGCTTTTATTCTTCCAAATAACGGAAGCTTGATACTATCATCGAGCTCAACAAGAGTTTCGATAAATTCCTTTTCGTTCTGACCAGAGTTCTCTTCTGTTAAATTTACTTTTTTGAATCCGTTATTTGATAAAAGTGAAACGCGGACAAGGTCATTTTTTACTATTTTATAATTCTGTGTAGTGAGTGTGTCTGAAAAAGTTGCGAAAGTGTAGTTTTTGGGTGTCTTAAACATCAAACTTGGCCTTAAAAATTTACAGGATGGAAAAAGAAACAATAAAAAGAATGCCAAAAAAAAGAGTTTGAATAGTGTTCTCATAAAATAAATTGATAGCCAAAATTAAGCAATTTTCCTGAATTACTCATGACCCTTAAGCAACAGAACCCTATACAATTCAGCCATTTCGCGGGTCAATCTCTGATAATGAAAGCGTTCTCTTACAAATTCTGTTGCCTGCTTAGAAAATTGACTGAGTTTTTCAGGATTTTCTACCAAAAACAAAAGGTTCTCGGCAAATTTTTTCACATCGCCTTTTTCAGATAATAATCCGATTTCAGGATGCAAAAGATCCCGTATTCCTCCCACATTGGTTGATACAACAGGTTTTCCTGCTGCCTGAGCCTCGATTAAACTGACCGGCGTGCCTTCATTATCAGAGGTAAGACAAACAATATCTGATCCTGCCAAAGGAAATTCGATTTCTTTGATCCAGGAAGTAAAAACAAGTGGGGCCTTGCGTTTTTCGTTTGGAAAATCAACAAAATCTATGTTAAGTTGCTTTGCCAGCTGTTCTGTTTGCACGCGTGTCTCTCCGTCTCCAACAATAAAAGCGCGTACTTTTTTTGAGCTCCTTGTTTGTATATCAGCAAAGGCTTTTAAAAACAAGCCATGATTTTTAACGGGCGCAAGTCTGCCAATTATACTGATAACAATTTCATCCTCATCGATCAGATATTCTGACCTGAATTTCTTTCTGTTCTCTTCGCGCTGTGTAAAAAACCTGCTGAGATCAAAACCCAGTGAAATTACTTTTACTTTTTCTTCGGGCGCAATTTTATGAATGTTTACCAGTTCGTTTTTTTGCAGAGGAGAAATGGCAATAATAGCACTTGATTTTTTAGCAAGGTATCTTTCTACTGATTTATAAAAACCGGTTTTTGCTTTTCCGAAATACGAGTGAAAAACATGGCCATGAAAAGTGTGCACTATTACCGGAACTTTCATTTTTGCGGCAGCCAGCCGTCCCAACGCACCCGCTTTGCTTGCATGTGTATGAACAATGTCAGGCTTAAATTCTGAAATGATCTCTTTTATTTTTTTATATGCCGCGCGGTCATTTTTCAGATCTATTTCGCGCTTTATTTCTGGAATTATAAGTGGCTTTATTCCGAGGTCATCTAAAATAAAAGTAGAGCTGTCTTCTCCTTCTTCTTTATCGCCGCCAATGAGCAGGGTTTCAAATTCGGGGGCAAGATACTTTGTAAGATAGGCAACATTGTATGTGGGGCCTCCCAAGTTAAAACGATTTATGATCCTTAGAATTTTTGGCATCAGGCAAAATAAGTGTTGTTTTTTTTGTACCAGTAATTAAAAACAAAAAGCGCCCATGCCCTGGCCGGGCTGTCTCCCGGATTTGAAGAAAACACCTGTGTTTTTATTTTTTCAATTTCTTCGTATGAAAAAATTCCCTGTTCATTTATAAACTCTCTTCCCAGGTAATTTTCATCCATTTCTTTTTTTAATTCATTGTTCATCCACTTATGCAAAGGCACTTCAAAACCGTGTTTTTTTCTGTGCAGCAACTCTGCCGGAATCAGATCTGCAAATGCTTTTTTCAAAACAATTTTTCCTTGTTTGCTGTTTATTTTCTGATCAATACTCAGCGAAAGCGCCCAGGCAACCAGGCGATGATCTAAAAAAGGATTTCTTACTTCCAGCCCGTGGGCCATGCTCATGCGGTCTACTTTTACAAGCATATCACTTTCAAGCACAAGGTTTACATCTGTGAGTAAAAATTCGTTCAGATCGTTCTCGCTTCTTATTTCAATCAAAATTTCCGCTTTTCTTTTTTCAGATTCGTCAGAAGAAAATCCTTTCATAAGCAGTGAGGCTTCTTTTTCTGAAGAGATAGAAGCCATTTTCCAATACCTTTCTTTAGCAGAAAGATTCATTACGGAAGAAAATTTTTCGAGCTGCCTCATTTTATTTGCAAAGCCTTTGTTGCGCGATTTCGGAAACAAAAAACTGAATGCAGAACCTCCGCCCGCCAATAATCTGTGCCGCGTACTGTTCTCAATCAACCATTCTGCTCGATGCTTATTGTAACCGCCAAAGATCTCATCTGCACCA
>JACMLS010000222.1 GCA_014379485.1 Bacteroidia bacterium
ATGCCTTAGGAGCTTTATTTGGATTGTAGCTCATGCAAAGGCCGGTAATGAAACACAAATAATCATCATCAGGATACACTTCGTATAAAGTATCAAGGTAGCCAGCTGCTTCAAGGTATAAACGCTGCTCTATAAGCTTGTCTGCTTTATGAAGCTGAATGATCTCTTTTTCAGACATTTTTTTTTTCGGTAGCCTCTTCTAACAGAAGATTAACCTGCCCCGAAAGCAGTACTGAAACAAATACTAAAAAACAAGTGAGGGTTGTTTTCATTTTGGGTAGTAAAAATAATAATTAAAAGCAGCTTTTAACCATCTGCCGGATTACTCCTTATACATTGTTTTCCACAAACTGAAGCTCATACAGTTTTCTGAAATGACCGTTCTTTTCGAGCAGTTCTGCCAGATTACCTTCTTCAATTATTGTACCCTTTTCCATAACAATGATCTTATTGGCTTTTTGAATGGTAGATAACCTGTGGGCAATTACCACCGAAGTACGACCCCTGGTCATTTTTTCTGTTGCTTTTTGAATCAATATCTCTGTTTCTGTATCAATACTTGAAGTGGCCTCGTCTAATACCAGTATGGATGGATTGTGAACGTAAGCTCTTAAAAAAGAGATCATTTGTCTCTGCCCTACAGACAAAGTATTTCCGCGCTCTCTGATATTAAAATTGTACGACTCTGGCAACTGATCTATAAAATCGTTTGCCCCGATTTCGTTGGCTGCTGTTTTTACTTTTTCAAGTGGAATTGAATCGTCAAACAAAGTAATATTGTTTTTTACCGTATCAGAAAACAAAAAAACATCCTGCAAAACAGTACCAATTCTGCTTCTTAAAAAACCAAGATCGTACTCACGGATATTTTTTCCGTCAAGAAAAATTTCTCCTTTGTTCAGCTCATAAAATCTTCCAAGCAAATTAATGACCGAGGTTTTTCCTGAACCTGTTGCACCTACCAATGCAAAAGTCTGCCCCGCATTTACTTTAAACGAAACATTTTTCAGCACCCAGTCTTCTTCGTTATAAGCAAACCAAACATTTTTAAACTCAATTTCTCCTTTAATTTCTGATGGTTTATCATTTCCTTCGTCCACAATTATTTCCTGCGTATCCAGCACCTTAAAAACACGGTCGCTGGCCACCATACCCATTTGCAATGTGTTTATACGGTCTGCCAGCATTCTTATAGGGCGAAAGAACATTTGAACGATCATTACGAAAAAAATAATATTTCCTTCTGAAACTCCTTTAATTATTCCAATAAACATGATAACCAGGCCTATTGATATAGAAGAAAGAATTTCTACTACCGGAAAAAAAACCGAGTAAAACCAGATGCCTTTGATGTTGGCTTTTCTGTGCGTTTCATTTATTTTTTTAAACTCTTCTGATTCTGTTTTTTCGCGATTAAATACCTGAACTATTTTTATACCTGTAATATGTTCCTGCACAAAAGTATTCAAAGCAGAAACCGCATTCCGCACTGCCTGAAAAGATGTTTTTACGCCCTTCTTAAATATGGCCGTTGCAAAGATCAATATCGGAACGGTTGCCAGCGCAAGCAAAGACAATTTTAAATTGATTGCAAGCATAACCACCAGAAAAACACAGAGCGTTAAAATATCGCCAAAAATAATAATGAAACCTTCAGAAAAAACTTCGCCCAGGCTTTCTATATCAGAAACAGAACGTGTAACCAAAGTTCCTATAGGTGTATTATCAAAATATTTATTTTTCATTTTTAATAAATGCCTGTACACCTGGTTGCGCATGTCTTTTACAATAGACATACCTAAAAAACTGGTCAGGTAAATATTGCTCAGCTGTAAAATTGCTTCGGTTAAAACAATTCCTATCAATAACATTGTCATCATCTGCAGCATGCCCACATTACCTGTAAGAATGTACTTATCTATCGTTATTTGTATTATAATAGGACGCGAAACGCTTAACGCAGAAAGGCAAATAACCATACTGAGCGAAAGAATAAATTTTCCGCGGTAAGGCTTAACATAACTTAAAACCCTTCTCAGTATATTAACGTCAAATGCCTTTCCTTGTATTTTATTTTCTTTGCTCATTCAACTATCATTTTTTCAAAGAGACTTTCCTTGTAATTTACTTTTACTAAAAAAAGTCCTTGCGCCGGCGCGCTCATGCCTGCACTTTTACGATCACGATCGGCAATTATTTTATGAAGGTCCTCAACAGATATTTTTTCTTTGCCAACTTTAACCATTGTACCAACTAAAGCTCTAACCATGTTTCGTATAAACCTGTTGGCTTCAATTCTAAAAACCCAAACGCCATCTTCGCGCTCAAACAATTTCACCTCTTTTACAATACAAGTATTATCGTGTTTCTGATCATTACTTTTTGCGAAACTGGCAAAGTCAGAGGTTGCAGCATAAATTTCGCAGGCCTTTTGCATTTTTTCAAAATTCAGCTTACCAAAAATAAACCAGGTGAAATCTGCAAGAAAAGCATCTTTTTTACGTGTGATTCTGTATTCATAAACTCTTGAAACCGCATCGTAACGCGCACTTGCTTTATCATGCACTGGAATGGTTTTTTTAACGGCAATTTCTTTTGGCAAAATTTTATTGAGCTTAAAAAGAAAATTATCAGGGTCTTCATGCAGGTCTTTTTTATACGAATCAAAATGCGCATAAAAATCTTCTGCGTGAACACCTGTATCCGTCCGTCCGCAACCTATAAGATTCAGGTCGTGCTCAGACAGTAATTTTCTCATAGCCTCCTGCATTACCTGTTGCACGGTGGTTATGGTATTCAGCTGCACCTGCCAGCCATTAAACGCCTGGCCGTTATATGCAAACTGAAGAAAATATCTCTGTGTAAGGCTCAAAACTATTGCTATTTAAAGTAAACTCTTTTGCGGTGCGAAATTACACAATATCAGGTAATGTTTCAGATCGAAAGAGGAGCTGCAAATTTCACTAATTGCACGAATGAAAATTCCGGAATAATTAGTGGAAATCG
>JACMLS010000223.1 GCA_014379485.1 Bacteroidia bacterium
ACCTAAAAACCACCCGAATTTTCTACCTAAAACCATTCACACAAATTATCCGCCAAAATTAGCGTCATTAGCGGCTCCCTTTAACAGGTCAGACCAAAAAACCGCACTTTGATGCGCCATAGAAATTCCTTATTTTTACACATAGTAATGGCAATAAAAAAGCAATTGCTGCGTTATTTGCCAGAACCCAAATTCATGAAAATCAATAAGACCCTTTTATCACTTTTTTTTGTTGCAGTTTTTTGTTGTGCTGCAAATGCCCAGTACAAAATTGGCCAGTGGGTAGATTATATGCCCTATAACTCTGCCGTTTCTGTAACACATGGCGGCGGCAAAATTTATGCGGCTACCGGCACCGGAGTTTTTTCTTTGAATGCGGGAGATAATTCGCTTGAGAAAATGAATAAAATTTATGGCTTAAATGATGTAGAAGCCACTATTGTGCGTTACAATTCATACAACAATACACTTATTATCATTTATTCTAACTCAAATATTGATGTGGTAAAAAACGGAACGGTTACAAATTTTTCTGACATTAAAAGTAAAAACATTACTACCAGTAAAACAGTAAACAACGTTTCTTTCTATCATGAATTTGCTTATATCTGCTGCGATTTTGGTTTGGTGGTATTTGACACAGAGCGCCTTGAATTTAAAGACACTTACATTATCGGAAACCTGGGTGCGTATTTAGCGGTTTATGATGCGGCAAGCGATGGCACTATTATTTTTGCAGCTACCAAAAAAGGACTTAAGCAGGCAAATGCTGCCAGCAACCTTTCCAATTATCAGAACTGGAGCCTCGTTTCCGGTTTACCCGCAAGCGTACAAAGCAAAGCATTTAACAGCGTTGTAAAATTCAACAATCATTTTATTGCAAATTATTCTGCGGTGCTTGAATCTGCTACGGCAATGCAGGATACTACTTATTTGTTTGATGGCAGCAACTGGTCCTTATTTCCAAAACAATTTGTTAATCCTAACCAGTCACCTAATGTTCCTCCCTATCAATCATATGTTGTAAAAAGAATACTTGCAGATGAAAGCAATCAAAAACTGATAATTACAGATCAGTGGGGACTTGGAGAATTTATTTATAGTGGAGGCACCTACACAAACTCTGCTAATTTTGGTTCTAATATAGTTTTCTATGACCAGAACAATAATTATATGTGGCCAAACATTGCTGAAGGAGTTTACACACCCGAATTAGGAACCGGAACTTATTGTTTGGCTACCACTGCATTGGGTTTAATAAAAACTGACGGTACCACTAATCATCGTTTGCTAATTGATGGTCCTGATAAAAATTACGTGAGCCAGATGGCCATTTGCGAAGATAAAATGGTGGTGGCACCTGTTTTTCTTACAGAAATCTGGTACAACCAGTTTAAAAGTAACGGTGTATTCATTAACAATGCCGGAAGCTGGAACAATTACAATAAAGCACCGCTGAACAGTGTAATAGATATTAATTGCGTTGCGTACCTGAACAAAAATCCTAATCATTATTTTGCCGGAAGCTGGGGCGATGGTTTGTGCGAATTCAGAAACGATACGCTTCATGCAATCTGGTCTAATAATAACTCTTCGTTACAACCTGCAACAACAACCACCTCATCTGTGCGCATAAACGGATTAGCTGCAGATACGCTCGGAAATTTGTGGGTGTCTAATGCCTTTACAACAAAACTTCTCTCAGTAAGAAAACCAGATGAGACCTGGGTGAATTTTAATTTTTCCGGCCCTCCTATTTCAAACCAATCAATGGCTGGAAAAGTGATTGTAGATAAAAACAATCAGAAATGGATCCTGATTCCCTCAGTTGGTTTTATTGTTTATGATGATGGAGGAACCTATGCACCTCCTACCGCTTCCAATCACAAAAAAATTACTACAGTTTCAGGTGCCGGCGGGTTACCCAGCTCATCTGTATTCAGCATTTGCGAAGATAAAGAAGGAGATATTTGGATTGGAACAGATAAAGGACCTGCGGTGTTTTATAGTCCCGAATCCATTATAAGTAACGCGTCAGGCTGGGATTGTCAGCAAATTATTATTGACAATAACGGAATTGCAAAAATTCTTTTAGAAACAGAAACCGTTTGGGATATTGTGGTTGACGGTGAGAACAGAAAATGGATTGCCACCAAAACAGGTGTGTACTGCCTTTCGCCCGACGGACAAACGCAGATCCATCATTTTACCACCGCCAATTCGCCGCTCTTTTCTGATTATGTAATTGACCTTGAGTACAACGGAAAAACCGGCGATATTTTTATTGGTACGCTACAAGGAATTCAATCTTACCGCACAGAAGTGATTGATGCTTTTGATGAGTTTACTGATGTTTACTCTTACCCCAATCCGGTTAGACCAGGTTATGAAGGGCCTATTGTAATTAAGGGAATGGTTTCAGACGCAGTCATAAAAATTACAGATATAACCGGTGCATTGGTTTACGAAACCAAATCTAAAGGAGGGCAAGCCATCTGGTACGGAAAAAATTTCAGGGGAGAAAAAGTGGCAAGTGGTGTGTACGTTGTTTTTTGCGCAAGCGGCGATGGCGAACAGAAAAAGCTTACTAAAATACTTGTAGTAAATTAATGTGCAAACCTGGTTATCAGTTAACAGTTGTCAGTTAATTGTTATCTCCCCAAAATAAACTAACTATAGAACACAAAACTATTAACTGACAACTTACCACAATTAACTCCCTCAAAACATGCTCCTAAAAACCCAGGGCATCATTCTAAACAACGTTAAGTACGGTGATAAAAAAGTGATCAGTAAAATTTACACGCTGCATTACGGGTTGCAAACTTACGCCATCAATTTCGGCACAACGCAAAAATCTAAAATAAAACCCGCGCACCTGCAGCCTTTGAACCAGGTAGACCTTGAGATTTTTTTTAAAGAAAAAAACGAAGTTAACCGCGTTACAGAGATCAGAATCCTGTATCCTTACACGGAATTAAACAGGAACATTAATAAAAACTGTATTGCTGTTTTTTTAAATGAAGTGCTTTTAAAATCTTTAAGAGAAAGTGGCAGCAATGAAATTCTTTTTGATTTTGTAACTTTTTCTTTTCAGCAATTAGATAAAAAAGAAAAAGATTACAATTCATTTCATTTATTTTTTCTGATAGAGCTCAGCCAGCATCTTGGTTTTTTTGCGCAGAATAATTTTTCTGACAGCCACACTTATTTTAATTTAATGGATGGAAGGTTTGAAGAAAAACCACCGCCCCATGCCAACTACCTCGATATAAATGACTCCGCAGTTTTTAGCAGAATGCTTGCCAATTACAATGAGTATGAACACAGCGGCCTCATCAACTCTGCAGAACGCACAAAACAATTAAACCTCTTACTTCAATATTATCGTTTTCACATTCCCGGTTTTAATGAACTAAAAACACTTTCAGTACTTCAGAGTACCTTAGCGGGTTAGTGGTTCTTTTTTTCGTCGCAGACGTCGCGTCGTCGCGTGAAATAATCGCTCTCAATCTACCCTATTCACTATTGCCTGTTCCCTATCCTCTATTACTCTTTTTCGTACTTTTACCCTAAACAATTTTATTTATGTCTCACAATTACTCCACACTAAAAACGCTTGTAGAAATTGATTCGCCCACGGGATTTACAAAAACTGCCTGCGCATCTGTTTTTGATCTGCTTACTTCTTACGGATACAAACCACGCTATTCCAACAAAGGCGCCGTTGCCTGTTCGCTCGGAAAAAATCCGGTGCTTGCCATTGCTGCACATGTAGATACTTTGGGAGCCATTGTATCTGGGGTAAAAAAAGACGGAACATTAAGTTTCAGTTTGCTTGGCGGTTTACAGCTTGCAACTGCCGAAGGTGAATACGTAAATGTTTACACCATGGGCGGAAAAAAAATTGCAGGTACACTTTTATTCAACGACCCATCATCGCACGCAAACAATAAAAGAGAAGACGAAAAAAGGAGCATTGAAAACATGCACATTCGTTTAGATGAAGAAGTAGAAAACAAAGAAGAGGTTTTTAAACTGGGAATTAATGTGGGCGATATTATTTGCTTCGAAACAAAATACAGGGAGTACGAAAGCGGCTTTATCAAATCGCGCTTTATGGATAATAAGGCCGGCTGTTATGTGCTGTTTGAAATTGCACGGAGATTAAAAGAACTTAAGAAAGAAGTTCCGGTAGAAATTTTCTTTTCTAATTACGAAGAAGTGGGCCACGGCGGAACATGTGGTTATGCCGAAACCATAAAAGATCTGCTGGTAATTGATATGGGAGTTATTGGAACTGCCTGCCAGGGAAAAGAAACACA
>JACMLS010000224.1 GCA_014379485.1 Bacteroidia bacterium
CGCCATTGCTTTATTGCTTTTGTTCTTTGCTAACCGCGACAAGAATTTCAGATGGATAAGTATTGGAATGAATTTATTTATTATTGGCATTATTTTATTTTCAGGTTCTATTTATATTTTATCTACCAGCAGTTTAACCGGAATACAAATGAAACAATTCTTTGGCCCCATTACACCTATTGGCGGAATTGCACTTATAGGCGGCTGGGTTTGCCTTGTTGTTCAGGCCTTCCGTTTAAAAAAACCAGGTTCAACACTTAATTAATATTTTTTATGTCAAAATACGAAGACTTTAAAAACAGCATTCAGAAAATTGCAGACGTGGGTTTTGCATCGGCAGTTTTAGGATGGGACCAGGAAACTTATATGCCACCCAAAGGCGCAGAGTTTAGAAGCCGGCAACTGGCAACCTTGGCCGGAATTGCGCATGGAATGTTTACAGAACCCACGCTCGAAAAACAGATCCGCGAACTTGCAGCAGACAAAACACTTGGCGTTAAGGAAGCAAAAAACGTAGAACTGACATTAGAAGAATTAGACAAACAAAAAAAATACAGTTCTGATTTTGTTGAGGAAATGAGCAGATCAGTTTCTGCCTGTTTTTCTGGCTGGAATGAAGCGAGAGAGAAAAACGATTTTAAAGTTTTTTCTTCTTCACTTGAAAAACTGATTGATCTTAAGAAAAAAGAGTGCGAACTTTTAGGATACACAGAACATCCTTACAATGCACTTTTAGATCAGTACGAAAAAAAACTTACTGTAAAAGATGTAGATGTTTTGTTTAACCAGGTAAGAGCAGAACTGGTTCCATTCGTAAAAAAAATATTTGCTGCCAAACAGGTGAATGATGATTTTTTTTATCAGCAGTACGATAAACAAAAGCAATGGGATTTTGGAATTGAAATTCTGAAACAAATGGGGTATGATTTTGAAGCAGGAAGACAAGATGTTTCTGCGCATCCCTTTACAACCAATTTTAATGCAAGAGACGTAAGAGTAACAACAAGAACTTCAGAAAATAATTTAAGCGAAATGCTTTGGTCCTGTATACACGAAGGCGGACACGCACTATATGAACAAGGACTTCCGGCAGAAGAATACGGCTTGCCATTATCTGAAGCGGTTTCATTGGGCATACACGAATCGCAATCACGCCTGTGGGAAAACAACGTAGGAAGATCTCTGGCCTATTGGAAAAATAATTTTCCGCGCATACAGCAAATTTTTCCTGAACAACTTAAAAGTGTTTCTGCAGAACAATTTTATTTTGCAATGAACAAAGTAGAACCATCTTTGATCAGAACAAATGCAGATGAGCTTACTTATCATTTTCATATTATGATCAGGTATGAAATTGAAAAATTATTGCTTGAAGAAAAAATAAAAGTTGCTGAACTTCCTGAAATATGGAATGCGAAATACAAAGAGTATCTGAATATTGATGTTCCTGATGCAAGACAGGGCGTTTTGCAGGATGTGCACTGGAGCCATGGTTCGTTAGGATATTTTCCCACCTACTCTATAGGAAGTTTTTATGCCGCACAATTTTTTGCACAGGCAGAGAAACAGATAAACGGTTTAAAAAATCAGATAGAAAAAGGTGAACTTAAAAATTTGTTAAACTTTTTGCGCGAAAAGGTGCATAAACACGGTAAAATGTATTCGGCACAGGCTTTGTGTGAACAGATATCAGGAGAAAAATTAAACTTTACTTACTTTATGAATTATGCAAAAGAGAAGTACGGCAAAATTTATAATCTGTAAAATGAAAACAAGCACGCTAAAAATAATTTTGTTATTGCTTGCAACAGTTATTTTGGCTGCATGCAAACCCAGCTACTTTATTGCAGGTGATTTTGCAGCCAAAACACAAAAACACAAAAAGGTTGCCGTTATTCCGGTTGAGATGATCTTTACCGGAACCAAACCAAAAAAACTTAGCGAAGCGCAGATAGATAGTATTGAAGTAGAAGAAAGTAAAATGTTCCAGATCTCTTTGTTCAATAATTTTTTGAAATATTCAAATACCCGTAAAGGAACAGTAAACATAGAGTTTCAGAGTTTTGATAAAACTAATAAGGTACTGGAGGATAACGGCATTAAGATAAGGGATGCCTGGTCTGCAGACCCCACAACCCTTGCCAAGATTCTTGATGTGGATGCCGTGGTAAAAACAAGAGTGGTAAAACAAAGATATATGAGCGACCTTGCTTCTTACGGCATTCAGACAGCGGCCAATTTGTTAAGTAGCACCCAATTGGGCGGAATCGGAGGTCTTTATCCGATAAGACAGGTAACGCATAACGGAAAAACAAATGATATTGATGCCCAATGCA
>JACMLS010000225.1 GCA_014379485.1 Bacteroidia bacterium
AAAGTGCGTTTTGTTTCGATTCTTTGTCCTTGATCTCTTTTTCGCGGTTAGCAATTCCAAGTTCTTTCTGGCTCAGTTCAGCTTCTTTGTTCTTTTTTTCGATCTCCTGGTTTTTTTCAACAAGCGAATTTTTTTGCTGTGCAATTTCCAGTTCCTGTACTTTTTTCAGAATAGCAAAATTTTCCAGTTCTTTCGCTTTCTGGTCGGCCTCCATTTTTTGTTTTTCTATTTCTGCCTGCTTTTGTTCCAGCAAAAGTTTTTGAATTTTTTTATCCTGTTCAAAGAGTTCAAGGTCTTTTGCTTTTTTTTCTGCTTCTAATTTCTGGGCAGCTATTTCTGCTTGTTTCTGGTGGATCTCTGCATCTTTCATCAACTGCTCTTTCTTAAGCAATTCAATTTCTTTAAGCTTATTTTCGCTTTCTACTCTTAAGTTCTCAATTTCAAGTTTCTCATTGTCTTCTGCAGCTTTCGCTAATAAAAAACGGGTAGAGGCGCTTATGTCTTTCAATTCTTTTTTAAAGAGATGTACATAAGAGCCGTCAGAAACAAAACGGTGTTTGCGCTGGCTGAAATAAATTCTTCCTGATTTACTGTTGAGCAAAAAACCAAAAAAATCGTTCGTAGCATTAGCTGCAAAATTATCGTACATGCTCACCTTCCACTTATCTAATTTATAAATAGTCGTATCAGAAATAGAAGTAACGTTGGTGTTGATTGAAATGGACTGATCGGTAAAACTTTGTTTGGAAAAATAAAGTGTGTAATCAAAATTCAGTTCAAGCTCAAAAGCAAAACTGCCGTCTGCTTTGGTGGTGTATTCATCAATTTCAAAATCGTTACGCTCTACAACAATTTTCACTCCTTCCAATGGCTTTCTTCCTTTCTTAACACTTCCCGAAAATTTGAGCATGCTTCTTTTATGCGAAATAGCCTCGTCTTTGGTGATCTTGTTTCCATTTACATCATAAACAGAATAAGAGCCCACCCATTTTTTATCGTTCAGTATTCCCTCAATAATTATTTTTCCGTCGGCATTATAAAATTTAGCAAGCCCGTTCGGAACGTCGTTTGTGTAAGTGATCTCGCTTTTAATTTTTCCGGTATTGTGGTATGTTTTCCAGACCTTGGTTTTTTTTCCGTTCAGGTAAAGCCCTTCTTCTACTATCTGGTTGTTTTTATAAAGACGGAACTTGTTGCCTTTTTTATTGCGACCAAAATAAACCCAACGTCCTTGATTTAGGTCGTTTTTATCTACCCGGTTTATGGTATCGCCCAGGTAAACGTCAAAACTTTTATAGGGAACTACCAGCTGAGCTTTAAAAAACAGCGGCAACAGAAATAAGAATATGAGAGGAAGTCTGTACACTTTTGATAAGCACAAAGATAAGTTAAAAGCCCTTTTGTAGCAACAGTTTGGCTTACTAAACAAGGGATATAAGATATAGGATTGGGAGATATAAGACTGGAACACGAGGTATTTCGACATGTAAACACTTACAAACCCAGTCTTATATCCTATATCTTTTGGTCTTATATCGGTCGGCTGGTCTTTTTTGAGACAGAAAAACCATTATCTTTGAGGCCTGTTCTTTTTAATGCTTATCAGGAAAGGTGGAGGGAAACGCCCTTTGAAGCCTTGGCAACCCTGGAAGAAACAAAATAATTATAAATTGTAAATTATAAATGTAAAATTGTACGCGATTCCATTTATAATTTATAATTATTTTGTTTCTTTAGTAGGTGCCAATTCGTTCCTCAGTTTTGGAATAGATAAGCCGGAGTAATTTTATGAGCAAAAACATTTAGCATAAAATCTCTTCCGGTAAAACGGTTGAGATTTTTTTTTATTTAGTAAAATGAGCGAAGACAAAAACATACTTAACAGGTTTTCTGACCGCGTAGAGAATTATGTAAAATTCAGGCCAACTTATCCTGAAGAATTGTTTTTGTTTTTGGAGGAAAAGGGAATTCTTAACGGGAAAAACATCATAGCTGATATTGGGTCTGGAACAGGGATTTCTTCTGAACCTTTTCTGAGGCGTGGTTATTGGGTTAATGGAGTTGAACCGAATGATGAAATGCAAAATGCAGCCGAGAAAATTTTTGAGGAATATGAAAATTTTATCGGCGTTAAAGGTACTGCCGAAAATACTACGCTAAAGGATCAGGATATTGATCTTGTAGTTGCCGGACAAGCATTTCATTGGTTTGATCGTGCAAAAGCTGCGGCAGAGTTCAGGCGCATTTTAAAACCCGGAGGAAAAGTTTTACTGATGTGGAACGACAGAAGAACAGACACCACAGATTTTTTAAAGGTGTACGAAGATTTTTTAATGATGTTCGGAACAGATTACGCCAATGTAAATCATAAAAACATACAGGATAAAAAAATATTCGATGA
>JACMLS010000226.1 GCA_014379485.1 Bacteroidia bacterium
GCCTTTATTATTCCGAAAGATTTTTATACTCCTGTAGTAGAAAATGATTTTACTAAAAGTATAAGAAGTAAAACAGAAATGTACACAAATCATTTTACTGAAGAAAGAGTGTACATGCAGTTTGATAAACCTATGTATGAACCCGGTGAGACCATTTGGTTCTCTGCATTTATAAGAGATGGTGTAACCTTAAAGAAAAGTAAGGTGAGCGATGTTTTACATGTTGAATTAATTAATCCGAAAGGTTCAGTAGAAAAGAAAATTGACCTGGTTGCAAAAGACGGAATTGTTGGCGGAGATTTTTCTTTAGACCCCGAAATGGTTGGGGGAATGTACAAAGTGCACGCTTATACTAATTGGATGAAGAACGGCGGAGAGTTTAATGTGTTTGAAAAAGAATTTCAGGTGCAGGATGTTGTGCTTCCGAATTTAAAAATGAAATTAGAATTTTTGAAAAAAGGATTTGGACCAGGAGATGAAGTGGTGGCTAAATTGCAGTTAAACACCAATGAGAACCAGCCGCTGGCAGATTACGATATAAAATATGTATGCGAATTGCAAGGCCAAAAAGTAATTGAGAAAGCAGAAATTACAGATGAAGAAGGAGTAAAATTTATTAAATTTAAACTACCTAATAAATTAGAGGGTAATGATGGTTTATTGAATGTAATGATCTCTTATAACGGAAACACAGAATCTGTTTCGCGTTCTATTCCTATTTTATTGAACAAGGTTGACATTAAGTTTTTTCCGGAAGGTGGAGATCTTGTTGACGGATTGGAAAGCAATGTTGCTTTTCGGGCAACCAACGAGTGGGGAAAACCTGCTGACATTGACGGAATGGTGGTAACTGAAAAAGGAAGTAAGGTTTCAAGTTTCTCTTCTTTTCACCAGGGCATGGGAGCTTTTAAACTGATTCCGCAAGACAATGAAAAATATTTTGTAAGGATAACAAGGCCATCAGGAATTGATGAGCAATACGAATTACCTGCGGCTTTAGAAAAAGGGTATGTATTAAATGCAGATGCAAGCCGCGAAGGAGAAATTACTGCAACCGTAAACACAACAGAGAATGAAGAACTGTCTGTAGTTGCACAGGTTCGCGAAAAAATTTATTACAGCAATTCTATACAAGCTGTAAAAGGATCAAACAAAATTACTTTTCCTACAGAAAAATTTCCGGCGGGTGTGGCGCAGATTACGGTGTTCGATTCAAAAGGAATTGCACGCTGCGAGCGTTTGGCTTTTGTTAACCGCGACCGCCAGTTGTCTGTAACAGTAGAAACAGAAAAAGACAAATATCTCCCAAGAGAAAAAGTAAAACTGAACATTTCTGTAAAAGATGAAAAAGGATTTCCGGTTGCCGCAAATCTTTCTATGTCTGTTGTAAACGATCAGTTTATTTCTTTTGCCAATTCAAAATCAGGAAATATTTTATCTCAGCTATTATTTCAGCAAGATTTAAAACAAAAAATTGAAGACCCCGCTTTTTATTTCGATAAAAAAGAAGCAAAAGCAGTAAGGGCACTTGATTTTTTATTGATGACGGCAGGTTACAGGCAATTTACCTGGGAAAAAGTTGCCGCCGGAAATTTTCCTGCACAACAATTCCAGGCAGAAAAAGCAATTGTTGCCGGAACTATAATGGATTATAACGGGAATGCTGTTCCAAACGCAATTATCAAAACAAATAAAGGAAATGAGTTTAAAGCAGACACAAACGGAAAATTCAGAATCTGGAATTTGGAAATGTATGAGCCTGTAACTTTAACTTTCAGTGCACCCGGTTGCAATCCTTCCGCACAGGTATTAAGCGACTACAATCAAAATATTGTAGCTTACATTTATAATCCTAAGAGCGTAAGAAAAAATCAGACGTCTCCTTATACGTGGAATACTGGCAGCGCCATTCCATGCTCATCAACTGCAGACGTTTTATGTGCAGGGCAAATGAATTCGATAGGAAATTGTATGGGCGCAGGTCACTTTGTGGTTGCCAACAACAATGTAAAACCAGCAAGAGCTGGACAACAGCAAATGAATCCGGGCCGTGTTGTACCTGTGCAGAGAAAAGAAGCACAGGAAAAAGCAATGGTAAAAAATGAAGAAGCAGAAAAAAAACAAATTGAAAATGATGGAAAAAAAGATAAAGCAAACGATGTGCTTCATGCAAATGCCAGAATAATTGCTGTTGCAAACAACGGTGTA
>JACMLS010000227.1 GCA_014379485.1 Bacteroidia bacterium
ATTGCTCCTGATTCTTTTTAAAACCGTTGCATTCTTACGGGAATGCAATTAAGTTAAATACGATTTTGGGCTAAAGCCCAATTTACTTTTTCTTGTCATAGCCTCCCGCTAAAGACGGGAGGCTTATTGAATTTCTTAACTTAATGACATTGCGCTACGCGACCAGGAGAACTCTTTTTTGTTTTGATATAACCTATAGGCCGTCACTACGTGACTGTATGCCTAAAAAATTCTTTATGCAATCCTGCGCCTCCGTGTCCATCTTCCCTCTACACAAGTTCGGCCGATTTCTCTTTCAGCCAATTAATATCAGCAATGTTCTTTGCCTCAAGCAGGGTAGATCTGATCGCTTCTAAATTTCCTTTATCGAACAATTTATAGTTGAACATTTTTACCACTGTTTTTAAAAAATTCTGATAAGTGAGTTGCTGATAGTCTGAAACTTTTTTATTTCGTTGAAGGTAATTTTTAAAACTTGTGAAAAGTGGTAAAAGCGATTCGGTAGAGCTCGTGTCGTAATAAATTTTTACGAGCAGCACTTTTGCGTCGAGGTGATAATAAATATCTGTAAACTCTACGTTTTGCATAAGCTGAAGCGCTTTTTTTGTTTCGCCGTTAGAATAATAAAGGCGCGATAAATTATATACTTCGGCATTTTTTCTTTCTGAAAGCGGAAGAAACGAAATATAACTATTGATGAATTTCTGAACCCAGACGTATTTATGCAACCGCAGGGCAATGGTAACAATATTCTTAAAATCGAATTGCGAAAGATTGTTGTTTACTAAAATGATCTTTTCCTCAAGCAAAAATTCGTAATTAGAAAAGATCTCTTCAAGAAAATTACTTTGCCCCGTATTCAAACGCCTGATGCAATAGTTTTGCGCAAAGGTAAACATATCACGCAATTCCGTTTTAGAAAAAACATTTTTGTGCAATGTTAATCCTGATTTTAATGCACGGTAATGTTTTTCTTCTTCTGGCTCAAGCAAAGAATTTAAAATATGAAAGTATAAGGAAATAGCCGGGACTTTTAAAAAATCTGAGCTTTTGAGAAATGCTTTGATCTCATCAATAAAATGAATGGAATAATTTACTTGCAAAACATTGCGGCGATTGATCATTTCGCAGGCGTACTTTAATTTTTTTGCCAGGTAATACACATCAATACTATCAGAAAGTTTTTGCAGGCGCGAATCTACCGAGCGGTTATCGTACTCAGAAGCAAACTTAAAAGAACTTTCTTCGCTATGCAGTTTTATTCCCAAAAAATCAGAATCCTGCAAAAGATTTTTTTCTGTATTCAGTAAAAGCGCCTGCTGGTGTTGCTGTACATATTTGTTCAGCTTTTTTTGCGAAAGATTTTCTATGAGCAATTGCTTTTTCAGATCTGCATGCTCATCCCATTTTTTAACCGAAAAAAAATGTTCTATCAGTAAATTAAGATCAGAGAGCAGGTAACGCAATTTTTGTTCCGTAAATTTTTCTGTGCTTACTTTTTCGTAAATTTTTTTCTCATCAATTACTTCGCGCAATAAAGAAAAAGCGCGCAACAGTTCTTTATAAAGTAAAATGAGTTCCTTGTTTTTATTGAAAAAAGGAGAGCAAACAAAATCAAGCAGCTCGTTTTTTTCTGCTTTATTCAAAGATTTGAGATAAAAATGGGTTTTAGATTCTAA
>JACMLS010000228.1 GCA_014379485.1 Bacteroidia bacterium
AGAAGAAGTGGTAGAAGAAGTGGAAGAGAAGCCTGTTTATGGAAAAAGAAAATTTTAAAATTGTTTTTTTATATACAGAGCTGGCAGGCTATACCCTCTCCTGCCTCAATCATCTTTCAATAACCGGCGCAGAGATCATGGTTTTCAGGTATCCGGTAAATAAAGAAGCTCCCTTTCAGTTTAAAGAAAACAGTAAGATAAATTTTTTTGACAGAAAAAATTTAACTCAACCTGAAATTATAAAAATGATCAGCGAATTCAAGGCACAGATCATTGTTTGCAGCGGGTGGATAGATAAAGAGTATGTAAAGATCTGCAGGCATTTTAAAAAATTGAATGTAAAAACCGTTTTGTGCCTCGATAACCAATGGAGATTTTCTGTCAAACAATTGCTCGCCGTAATGGCCAGCCCCTTTTTAATTAAACCCGGTTTTAAATTTGCCTGGGTGCCCGGTAAAAGCCAGCGGAAATTTGTTTCGAAACTCGGCATAAAAAAAGAAAATATTTTTGAAGGATTTTATTGTGCTGATACTGTCTCATGGACTTTGATGTTCGATAAATTTTCATCTTCAAAAGAAAATAAATTTCCACGAAAATTTATTTACATCGGCAGATATTATGAATTTAAAGGACTAGAGGAATTATGGAAAGCATTTTCAGATTTCAGCGCTGAATTTCCTGATTGGGAGTTATGGTGCCTGGGTACAGGTGATCTTGTTCCGGCAGAACATCCTAAAATAAAACATTTTGGTTTTGTACAACCGGCAGATCTTGAAAAATTTGTTGGCGAGACCGGTGTTTTTGTACTGCCCAGCCGCTTTGAACCCTGGGGTGTTGTGGTGCATGAAATGGTTGCTGCTGGTTTTCCGCTTATCCTGAGTAATGAGGTGGGCGCAAGAGAAACTTTTTTGCAGGAAGGTGAAAACGGTTTTGTATTTGAAAAAGAAAATGTACAACAATTGACAGGTATTTTCAGAAAAATGGCTCTTAAAACAGATAAAGAGTTATTGCAGATGGGAACAAAAAGCAATGAGCTGAGCCAAAAAATTACACTCAGCTCTTGGGTTGAAACGATTAGTAAAATGATAAATGTATAAATCAGTTAAAATGAAAAAGATTCTTGTAACAGGTGGCGCCGGAAATGTTGGAAGCGCATTGGTAGAAAAACTTATTGAGAAAGAAGATAATTTTGTTGTAATTGCAGATGATCTTTCAACAGGGTTTTTATATAAACTTCCAAAAAATCATAAAGAGAGATGGAGATTTGAAAAGTGCGATGTAAACAATGAATCCCTCCTTTCGGCACTCATGAAAACAGAAAAATTTGATTATGTTTTTCATTTTGCCGCTGTGGTAGGAGTGCAGCGAACACAAGAACACCCCATCTCAGTTTTGCGTGATATTGACGGAATAAAAAATATTCTTGATCTTTCAATTAATTCTTCGGTAAAACATGTTTATTTTTCTTCTTCTTCAGAAGTGTATGGAGAACCGGTAGAGCTTCCGCAGCACGAATATAAAACCCCGCTTAATAGTCGTGTGCCTTACGCGGTTGTAAAAAATGTGGCCGAATGTTTTTTCAGAAGTTACGAGCAGGAGTACGGGTTAAATTATACCATTTTCCGTTTCTTTAATACCTACGGGCCTAATCAAAGTACAGATTTTGTTGTCTCACGCTTTCTTGCAGCAGCGTTGAAAGGACAAGACATAACTATTTATGGAGATGGTTCTCAGACAAGAACTTTTTCTTATGTTGATGATACTATTGATACCTGCCTCGCCTGTCATTATCAGAATAAAATAATAAATGATGTTATAAATATCGGGAGCGATAAACTTGTAACAATTAATGAATTGGCGCAACTCGTAATTTCAATGACAAACTCTAAATCAAAAGTTATTTTTCTTCCCCCTTTAAAGGAAGGTGATATGACCCGCAGACAACCTGATAACTCAAAAATGCGTGAGCTGCTGGGCAGAGAACTTATTCCGCTTGACGAAGGAATTAAAAGAATGATGAACGATAAAAATTATTTAGCTTCCATCGGTGTCTGATTTTTGTATTACCAATTACCAATAACCAATAACTTTTCTCGTGTGCGGAATTAACGGAATCATTTCTTCAAAAATTTCTTCTGAAAAAAGATCAGGAGCAGTGCAGGCCATGAACAAAAAACTTGCACATCGCGGACCAGATGCAGACGGAATGTGGAATGATGATGCTTGTACTCTGGGCCACAGGCGACTTTCAATTATTGATCTGAGTGCGTCCGGAAAACAACCGATGGAATCTTTTGACGGCCGTTACATTATTGTTTATAACGGAGAACTCTACAATTTCAAATAATTGAAATTCGAGTTAATGAGGGCGCCCATGGGTTCAGAAATAAAACCCTATCCGTTTAAAACAAATACAGACACAGAAGTGGTTCTGGCCGCCTGGCTTAAATGGGGTGTTGATTGCCTGCATAAATTTAACGGAATGTTTGCGTTTGCCATTTGGGATAAAAAAGAAAAAGAATTGTTTGTGGTGCGCGACCGTTTAGGAATTAAGCCACTTTACTATTTTAAAAATGAAACTGATTTTGTTTTTTCATCTGAGATACGGGCCTTGCTGCAATCCGGAATCCCAGGTAAACAGCTCGACAGAGATTCGCTGATTGATTATCTGCGGTATCAAACTGTACATGCACCCAGCACAATAATCAGCGATGTAAAAATGTTAATGCCCGGCCATTACCTTGTTTTGAAAAAAAATGAGATGACAACAAAAAAATGGTGGAGTTTAAAAGAGCATGTAAAATTAAATGAAGAAGAAAATTCTGCAACAGTTCATAAAAATATCAAAAATCTTTTTTTCTCCGCTGTAGAAAGAAGACTGATTTCTGACGTTCCGTTTGGCGCTTTTTTAAGCGGAGGCATTGACAGCAGCGCAGTGGTAGGCGCAATGGCCCAGGTTAGTACAAATAAAATTGAAACATTCAACGTTTCGTTTGATGAAAGCGAATTCAGCGAAGCGGCCTATGCAAAAATTATTGCCAAAAAATTCAACACTTCTCACCACGAAATTAAATTATCGCCTTCGCATTTTTTATATCAGCTTCCGGAAGCACTTAATGCAATGGACCATCCGGGGG
>JACMLS010000229.1 GCA_014379485.1 Bacteroidia bacterium
GGTAATGGGAATTACACTGTGTGGTCTTGCCTGCGGCTATTTTTTAGGCGGAAGGATCTCCACAAAGAAAAATCCTGAAAAAAAATTAATGTACGTTTTAATTGCTGCCGGAATTTTTATGATGGTAATGCCATTGCTTAGCAGGTTCATGAATTATTTTGCTTTTCATCTTTCTCTCTTACCTGCGGTTTCTGTTTCATCGCTTTTCGTTTTATTTCCTCCTTTATTTTTTATGGGAATGGTTTCTCCGCTTGTTATTCACTGCCTTATCAGCGAAAAAAAAGGCGGAGGAAAAAGATCTGGAGAAGTGTATGCTGTTTCTACCGCAGGTGGAATTCTGTTTACTTTTTTAACCGGCTTCTGGTTACTGCCTTCATTCGGAATCAGTAATCCTTTGCTTTTTTTAGGAGCAATTCTTATTCTTATTCCGCTCATTTATCTCGTTAAATTTAAAAATACTCTGCAGGCCTTTATTTTGTTTGCTTTTACCGGCCTTGTGTTTTATACACATATTAAAAACCTTCAGAAAAAAGAATATGTTTTGTTTGAGTCTGAAGGTATATTAGGAAAAGTAGAAGTGGTTGATTTTGAACGGAAAAATCCTGCAACCGGTAAAAATGAACACCCGCGTTATTTGTTAGTAAACAATATCATTCAAAGTTCAATTGATATGAACGACCGGAATTTTTTTCAGGACTACACGGGTGCAATTGACAGCAATATAACTGAAAACGGAAAAGGAAAAAAAGTACTGGTACTGGGCCTTGGCGGAGGAATTGTTGCCGGCATTTTTAATAGAAAAGGTTACGAAGTAAAAACTGTTGAACTGGATGAAAGGATTTATAAAACAGCACGCGATTATTTCTTTTTAGAAAAAGACATTCAGGTCATTATTGATGATGCAAGACATTATGTAAATATAATGACTGAGAAATTTGATTATATAATGATAGATGTTTTCAGAGGTGAAGACCCACCATACTATGTTCTTACCAAAGAGAGTATAACTAAAATGAAAAACAGTTTAACTGAGAACGGAATTATAATAGTAAATACTTACGGCTATTTAAATTCTGTAACCGGCAAAGGCAACAGGGCACTGATAAAAACTTTTAGAGATTGCAGTATGAATGTTGAGATAAGCGGAACAGGACCCACTGAAGAAACAAGAAACCTTCTTTTATATGCAACAAGTATAAAAACAATAAATAAAACCGATTCACTTTCATCAAAAAAAATAACAGGTCTTATAAAAGAAGCTTTTTCTTTAGACGATGTAGCGGTTCTTACAGATAAAAACTGTCCACTTGATTTTTTAAATGCCGAAGCCGGCGTACACTGGAGACACCTGTACATTAAGAACTTTATTCTTGCCAGGCAGTAGATTTTACTGCAATTTCCTTTTCCATTTAAAATACAGGCAATACCAATTGCAAAGCCATACCTGCAAACGGAGAAGTGTATGTTTCTTTTCGCTCAGTGCTGCTTTATCTTTACTGTAAGAAATTACAAAACAATAAAAAACAGAAATCATGTAAGCTTACCACAACAACAACTCCATGAAGCAGAAACCCCAAAGCTGATTTCGCTTAATGGAAGAAGAAAAAGAAAAAAAAGATCTCAAAATAAAATTCAAACATTTAAAACCAAGAAATCATGAAAACTAAAGTAATTGCAGCAGGACTAATTATGGCGGGATTTGTAGCACTACTCTTAATGACTGGAGCACAATAAAACCAGAAAACATA
>JACMLS010000230.1 GCA_014379485.1 Bacteroidia bacterium
CGGTGAAACTGAACGAACTTACTTACCAGGATGCAATTGAACTTACGTATTACGGAGCTACCGTAATTCATCCAAAAACAATTAAACCGCTTCAAAATAAAAACATTCCGCTCTACGTTCGTTCATTTATCAAATACGAAGAAGACGGCACTGTAATAAAAGACGCAAAAAAAAGATTACCCATTCCCTCTTTCATTTTTAAAATAGACCAGATCTTAATTTCATTACAACCAAAAGATTTTTCTTTTATTGCCGAAGATAACCTTGCGGGAATTTTCAATACATTTTACAAACACGGTGTTCACATTCAAATGATGCAACTCTCTGCCATTAATTTTTCTGTTTGTGTAGATGCCGATGAAAGAAAAATTCCGGATTTAATTTCTGAACTACAGGAAGGTTATAAAGTGTTGTATAACGATAAAGTTGAGCTCTGCACCATTCGTTATCACGATCCCGCAACCATTGACCGTGTTACAATCGGAAAACAAATTTTAATGGAGCAGAAAAGCAGGTATACGGTGCAATTGGTGATGAAGGATCAGTAAATCAAACGAGCTTTATTTCTTTTCCAAACGTAGTAAGATTATTAGTTAAATAATCTCAATCAAAATATTCTCTCATCCGCTCAAAAAATCCTTTTTCTTTTTTGCCTGGATTAGGAACAAAGTTTTTTGATTCGCGCAATTTTTCCATCATCTTTTTTTCTTCTGATGTAAGAGAAGATGGGGTCCACACATTTACTTTAATGAGCAGATCGCCTTTGCCGTGAGAATTTACTTCGGGCAAACCTTTACCACGCAAACGCAACACTTTTCCGCTTTGCACGCCTGCGTCTAATTTTACTTTTGCAATTCCCTCTACCAAAGGAATTTCTGCGTTGCAACCTAAAGCCGCGTCGCCAAAATTTATAAAGAGATTATAAAGTAAATTACTTCCGTCGCGCACTAATTCTGCGTGTTCTTCTTCTTCAATTACAACTAAAAGATCTCCGTTAATTCCACCGCGCGCTGCAGCGTTTCCTTTTCCACCCACACTCAACTGCATTCCTTCTGCAACACCAGCCGGAATATTTAAAACCATGTGATCGTCTTCGCGCACAATTCCATCGCCAAAACAACTTTTACATTTTTCTTTTATTACAGAACCTGCACCGCCGCATGATGGGCAAACGCTTTGTGTTTGCATAGTGCCCAAAATGGTTTGCTGCATACGTGTATGAACGCCTGTACCGCGACAGGTTCCGCAATTTTCTCTTGCAGTTCCGTTTTGTGCGCCTGTTCCGTTACAAGGTTTACATGCAACGTAACGATTTAATTTTATTTTTTTTTCTGCACCTTCTGCAACTTCTTTCAGATTTAATTTTACTCTAACCCGCAGATCAGAGCCTCGGTTTTGTCTTCTTCCTTGCCTGCTGCTTCCAAATCCTCCGCCACCAAAAATATCGCCAAACTGAGAAAAAATATCATCCATATTCATTCCGCCAAATCCACCACCACCGCCGCCGCCGCCACTTGCAGCGCCACCAACACCGGCGTGACCAAAACGATCGTAACGCGCTTTCTTATCTGCATTGCTCAACACTTCATAGGCCTCAGCTGCTTCTTTAAATTTTTCTTCAGCAGCTTTATCTCCAGAGTTTTTATCAGGATGATATTTTATTGCCTGCTTGCGATAAGCTTTTTTTATCTCATCTTCAGAGGCATTTTTTGCAACACCCAGTATTTCGTAATAATCCCTTTTTGACATCTCTAAAATTTATTTTAAACCTCTCTAATTTTTTTATTCCGCACAATCTGAATTTTCAAATTCCGGACTCAGGACTCTTTCTGACTCCCTGACTTTTTCGCAATTTAACTTCCAACTACAACCTTTGCAAAACGAATAACTTTTCCATTCAGCAAATATCCTTTTTCAATTATCTCAACAACTTTTCCTTTCAACTCCTCGCCGCCTGGAATACTCGTGAGCGCTTCCATTGTATCAGAATTAAATATTTCTCCAACACATTTCATTTCTTCAAGACCTTTATTGGTAAAATCATTTTTCATTTTATTATAGATCAAATGAAAACCTTCTTTTACCGAATTCAGATCTGTTGCTGTTTCATTGGCTTTAAGCGCACGGTCAAAATCATCAATCAGAGGAAGCATTAATTTAAAAACATCTTCACCGGCAGTTTTTAAAAGATCAACCCTTTCGCGCTGGTTTCTTTTTTTTGCATTATCAAATTCAGAAAACAATCGCAGAAATTTATCTTTTTCCTCGGCAAGCTTTATTTCCAGTTCTTTTATTTTTTCTTCGTTAGAATGATCGGCCGAATTATTTTCAACCCCGTTTTCATCTGCCCCTGTATTCTCTTTCTGATCTTCGTTAACAGGAATTTTGTCTTCTTTCTTGCTCATGATATTAAAAATATTTTTTAGTTTCTTTTTCAAGGGGCAAAGATATTTAGTTCTTTCTTCTTTACCGACATTTAAATTATTCTTTAAACTCTTTTAATTTTCCCGGTCGTTATTTATGCTGGCATAAAAATTAAGGTTTTAAGGGTCCCCCCATATACCGCAAAAGCAAGTCAAAAACTTTGCCAATGAGCACTTTACGGAAAAATTGTCAGTACTTTTCTGGCTTTATAAACAGGCTTCTTTTTAAAAATATTGATAAAAAACTTGTTCTTAGCTATGTTTTGTAGTATTTTTATGCTATAAAACGTAGCAATGGATAAAATAGCAGCAAATATTAAGGTATTGAGGGAGTTCAAACGCCTGAGTCAAGAGCAGTTAGCAGAACAACTGAAAATTACCCGCGCAAGGCTGGGTGCTTATGAAGAAGGAAGAAATGAACCACCCGTTGAATTGCTGTTAAAGATTTCTGACTTTTTCAGGATCTCAGTAGATGCTTTGCTTAAAGGAGATTTTTCGAGAACAGATCCGGGAAGTATTATGAAAATAGGAAGAAACCGCTTGCTTTTTCCGATAGTAATTGACAGAAATGGCAGAGATGTTATTGAAGTTGTGCCTATACGTGCACGCGCCGGTTATCTGAACGGATTTTCTGATCCTGAATTTGTAGGAGATCTGCAGCGTATGAGCCTGCCATTTATGCCGACCGGAAAACACCGCGCCTTTGCAATACAAGGAGATTCTATGCCACCCGTAAAAGAAGGCTCTTATGTTGTTGGAAAATATGTGGAAGAACTGGAAGACATTAAAGATGGTTATACATACGTGCTGGTTACAAAAGAAGAAGGAATAGTTTACAAACGCGTTTATCAATCGCCGCACAAAGACGGATCTTTGCTTTTACATTCTGATAACAAAGAGTATTCTCCTTATAAAGTAAAAGCAGATGATGTTTTTGAAGCATGGGAATTTACCTGCTGCATAAACATTGGCGGTTACAAACCCGAAGAATTAAATCCGGAAAGTATTATGAATATGCTGAAGAGTATGAAGGTGGAGATTGAGAAGATTAAGAAATAAGTTTCGGCTTATTATCAAAAGAAATTTGAACTAGCGGAGAAAAAATGTTTGCAATTGTAGATATAGAAACCACTGGCGGATACTCCGGTGTACATCGCATAACGGAGATCGCTATTCTTGTGCATGACGGAGAAAAGATCACGGAGACTTTTCAGACG
>JACMLS010000231.1 GCA_014379485.1 Bacteroidia bacterium
CAGTAAGATCATAAATAACTTTTCAGCAGAGAAAAAAGATCCGGGGCAGTTTAAGATCAAAGCTTCCAGTGAAAACGTATTTGCCATTGAAGCTTTGGATGGACAGCTGATCACCAATAAAATTGCAGTTAAAGCAATATACAACAAGGGCTTTTGTGATGCTGATATAGAAAACGATATTTTAAAAATTGCTGTTGTTAACAGGTATAACAAAGCCCCGGTAGCAGTTGCTTTTATTAAAAATACGGGGTTAAAAAACGGAGCCATTGCCTCTTGTGTTGCGCACGATTGCCACAATATTGTTGCGGTGGGCACAAACGATAAGGACATCTGTACGGCTGTAAATCTGATCATAGAAAACAAGGGTGGAATTTCATTGGCAAACTCCATAGAAAAAATGATCCTTCCGCTACCAATTGCCGGTATCATGAGTAACGAAAACGCATATGATATTGCAGAAAATTATATTGCAATAGATAAAAAAGCAAAAGAACTTGGAAGTAAATTAAGAGCTCCTTACATGAGTCTCTCATTTATGGCATTGCTCGTAATTCCAAAATTAAAATTAAGCGACAAGGGTCTCTTTAACGGCGAAGATTTTTCTTTTGTAAATGTTTTTTGTGGTGAAACGGGCAGCGCTAAATCTCTTTAGTACACCTGTCCAAAACCAGGCTTGGGCAAAAGATATTTTAACAGGTTTAAAAAATCTTTAAACCATTCTATTTTTTTATTTGTCTTTTTTTTTCCTCCGTTTAAAAATAAATCCTTACCTTAATCGGATAACAAAAGACCTTTAAATTACATGCCAGTAGAAACAGACAACAGGTTCAAAGCAGTTTTACTCACAGACCTTTCCCGTTTGCAGGAAATTTTTGAACTACGTGTTATTGCCTGGTCAGACAAAGAAGGCAGTAAAATAAATTCGCACAGCCACCCAAAAGGCTGGTCAGACAGTCTTGATCAATCTTCATTGCATTGGATAATTGAGAATGAAAACAAAGACATTATTGCAGCGGCGCGGTTAACAGAATTACAAAGTTTAAACGATCTGCCCTATCCCGGAATTTTTAAAAGATATTTTACCGACAAAACACTTTCCTCTCCCTTTTGTTTTTACAGCAAACAGGTCATACATCCCGGCTACAGGGGCAAAAGATTTTCTAATGTATTTGATGAGGTAAGAATTGCTTATCAGAAAAGCAAAAAAATAAAAGATGGCCTTGTGCTCTGCAACGGGTTCAGGGTGCAGCAGCATTTAAAAAACGGTTTTGAAATTGTGGGCCTGGCTGTAAAGGAAGACGATCTGGCGTATGATTACACAAGCATGAATGAAGATCTGCTTATATACAGAATGTAAGAAACAGGTATATCATATTTACTGATCTCTTTTATGGAAAAGCCATAAAATGTTGTTTCAAAAAAACAACCGGCCCATTACAAAAATTCTCCTGACCAAAAAGGTAATACAACCGCCAAAAGCAGATACTGTTACTGACAATTATTGATTTATCTTTGCGGCTATAAAAAAATTGTATCGGCTTGTTTGCTCAACTCCCTGCCAGTTCAAACAGAAAAAAGAATAGAATTCAGGCTGAACATTATTTTTGATCATTCAATTTATTTTAAATTTATGGAGACGAGGCGGGCAGGAACATTTATTCTGGCATTCTATTTTTTTCAATCTTTTTTATTGCGTGGCCAAAGCCCGGTAGAGATCAGCCTTCCGCTGATAAGCGATGTTACAACTCAACAATTTATTACTGCAGATGGCAACTATTACTGCAGAAGGTACTACGTTGGCAGCAACACTTGTTTAGGACGGTGGAATATAAAAACGGGAGTATTGGAAAACCTTATTGAAACAAAGGGCCACGAGTATTTTTTTAAAGAAAACCTTGACACTGCTTTTTGTATTGTTGACAACAAGACTCTCGCACTTATAAATCCACGTACCAAAGACACACTAAAAAAATTTCTATCGCTCAATTTTACTGGTTACCAGCGAAACAGCATTGTTTCTACAGACAATAACACGCTGATTGGTTATTCGGAAAACCAAGGTTCGTTTGAGATTCTTGATCTTAGAAACCTTCGCGTGAAAGAACTTTTTTATGACAACGAATTAAAAAACCCTCAAACAAAAAGGTTTGATCTTTCAGAAAACGGAAATGTATTTACACAGGTTATGACGGACAAGATCTTTATTTTCTATCCCAATAAAAAGAAAATGTTTGTAGTATCTGTAGATTCGTCCGGACCAGCTTTCAGGGCAGGTTTGAAAAAAGGGGATATGATAATTAAGGTGAACGGCAAATATGCTAAATGGGGAGAGGAAATTTTTAAAGGAGATATACTGCCGGTTACCGTGTTGCGGAATAAAGACACTATTAAAATAAAGCTTGACCGTACAGGAGAAAAGTTTTTTAAATTCAGCCAGTCATTTGCGCCAAACCAGGAGATCACAGACCCTGCAATTCTTGGTTTGGAATATTCTTTTAGTATGACTGAAGACCTGCTGGTATTTAA
>JACMLS010000232.1 GCA_014379485.1 Bacteroidia bacterium
TGATCTGTACCTGCATTAGATGTGGTTGGAAAAGGAGAACGTGTAATTACTAATGTGTCTGTAGATGCGGGGCAGGTTCCGTGAGAAATGGTCCACACAAAAGCAGAAGTTCCTGCACCAATAGCGCTTACTGTTGTAGAAGTTGAATTGGGGAAAGTAATATTTCCTGATCCCGATGCAAGCGACCACACTCCGGTACCAACTGTTGGTGTATTTGAAGTGATCAATGCAGAAGCAGAACAAATGTTTTGATTGGCACCAACAACCGCTGTGGTAGGCAGCGTATCAACACTGATTACAATGGTGTCTGAAGAAACCGGGCAAGAGCCGTTAACAATATTCCACACAAAAATATTTGTTCCTGAACCGGCGCCTGTAATTGTTGATGTTGGAGAGTTGCCTGTTGTTACAATCCCGGTTCCTGCAAATACAGACCAGCTTCCTGTTCCAATAACAGGGGTGTTTGCTGCAAGCGTTAAAGTATCGTTACAGGTTAACTGATCAGGCCCTGCTGCAGATGTTGTTGGAATTACATCAAGCGTAACCACAACTGTATCGCTGTTGGGTGTACACACACCGCTTGATACTGTCCACACAAAAATTGTTTGTGCGCTTGTAATTCCGCTTATTACTGTGGCCGGACTGTTTGCTGTTGCTATGGTAGCTGGTCCAGAAAAAACTGTCCAGGTACCAAGTCCGGCAGTTGGTGTTGTGGCTGCAAGGTTTCCGGATGATGAACAAATTCCGAAATCACTTCCGGCAACAGCTGCAGACGGAACAATGTTGTTATCAATAACAACCGTGTCATAAGAAGGAGCGCAGGTTTGGTTAGACGTTTTCCAATAGAGAACAGTGGGGCCGAATCCTAAACCGGTAATAGTAGAGTTAAAAGATGTTGGACTTGTAATGGTTCCGAAACCACTGATCATTGCCCACACTCCGTTTCCTGTAGCAGGATTTGTTGCTGCAAGTGTTGCAGTACTTGCGCCGCAAAGATTTTGGTCAGGACCACCAACTGCAGGAGAGGGTGGAGCAGTACAAGTGTTGAACGCAGCACCCATTGTATAAAATGTTGAAGGGCTTGAAATGGAATTGTAATTTGTTTTAACCCATTCAGGACTGCGCATTGCATTAGAAATTCTTATTTCATCTAAACTTCCGTCAAGATCATTTGTTGAGGTGTTTTGATCGCTGCCAATTTGTAAAGTGTTTGTGCTGCCTCCGTTTGCATTGTTTGTATATGAAACCGCAGCACCAATCTGGTTTCCGTTCTGATAAAAATAAACCAATTTGCTTGAGGCATCGCGCACAACAGAAATCTGCGACCATGTTCCGGGCGTAATTGTACATGGCGCGGTAGACACCACAATTTCATCTGTTCCGCTTCCTGATTCCCAAAACATTCTCAGGTTTCCTGTTGGGTCAATAGAAAGTGAATACAAATAATTTGCTGTAGAACTTTCGCCAAGGTCTCCGTTTGCAATAATAAAATTATCATTTACACTTCCTTGTAAAGAACTTAAGTTTACAAATGCTTCAATGGTTAAATCGCCATTGATCATAAGGTTGTTTGTAATTCCTCTCGAGAGAAATTGGCCGCCTGTAAAATTTTGTCCTGCTGCTGCAATTCCTGTCGCAGTATTTGTTGTTCCGTTATTTGTTAAGTGAAATGCACTTGCAGTATAATCTTTTTCATCTGCATGCAAATGCCAGTCAGAAACCACATTTGCGTCCCAGGTAGTCGTTACAGAAGGATCGGTGCCAATAGCAGCATTTCCGTAATAAATATAAATATCTGTATTTGCAGCTGAGGCAACGGTTGGTACTCTTACCCATGCAACAATCTGGCCTGTGGTTGAATCGTATTTTTCTACCTGATGGTCAATTGGCGTTACACCATCTGCGGCAGTAAATTTTATATCCCATCCGTTTGCAATTTTCACTTGTCCGCCCTGTGTAACAGTTCTTAGGTCAGGATCTGTGTGCGAGATTAAAACCGGAAGATCAGTTAAATTTCCGGGGCCCATTACCTGGCTGCTTTGTATTGTCAGGATCTTGTACCACGAGTAACCGGGCAGCTGAGCAAATGAAACGGAAGAGAAAAGGATAAAAACCGCGCTTAAAAATTTTAGTCTTGTATTCATATGTATTCTGTAAATAATTCGGGTTTGTTTTTTGCTTTTGTACGGCCTTGCAAAATGGGGAGAAGGCAGCACTCAGTAAATATAGTACTAATTGTATTTTCTTTCAAAAAAAAGCGCTTTTTTTATTGGGAAAGGAGGGAGAATGTTAAATGCAGATGAGATGTTGAGATAAGAGCGTACTAAGGTTGTTGGTTTGGGTGTATTTAAGTAAATTGCAAATGAATCTATAAGAATGAAACGAATTGCAATTTATATTCTTTTAATTTTCTTTTCGAAAGAGTGTTTGGCTAAATATGCAAGAATATATCTGCCAAGCATGCTTGAACATTCTGAAGTAATTGTTTATGGCAAAATTATTTCTATAGATTCTTTAACGATCAGGATTGTTTCTTTGGATAAGGTAAAGGGGAATAACATTAAAGATACTGTTGAAATTTTGAAATTCATGAACTGGACCTGTGCGCACCGTTACTCAAAATATGAGGCTGGGCAGGAAGCAATTTTTTTTCTTGTTTTAAACGAACAAAACAAATTCAAGGTAATGGGATCGGGAAATGAGGGAGAATTAACTGTGAGTTCAAACACCGCATATTATCCTGATTATGGTCAGAAGAAATTTAAATCCAAAATTTTTACGTTTTTTTCAAGCTATGAAAAATGCATTTCAATGAATGTGCCCACTTGTATCGATGGAATAAAGCTTTATTTCAAAAATCTTGAATCTATTGAAAAGCAATTGAACATTGAGAAGGGCAGGGCTGTTTATACTGATAATTCAATTGCCCCTCTTCCAAAAAACATGTTTCTAGAAATAATAATGGATCAGAAAAGAACTATGAGTTAATGAAACAACTGACAATTTATCTTCTTATAATTTTCTTTTCTAAAGAATGTCCGGCTAATCAGCAAGAGCTATTCTTTTTGTCTTCGCAAGAAAAATAGTAAAATCATAACTCACCTCATTTTTTTCGCGTTCATTGCCAATAAAGAGAGAGCCATCAGGTAAAAATTGCATTTGCGGATATTTAAACAAGGGCAGATCATCGTGCGGAATGCAGGAGGTTTTTATAAAATTTCCGTTTTTATCTATGCGAAGAACAAATCCATCAACCGTGTCGTAAAAATTTCCGTGAGAAGAGCCACACATCCAATTACCACTGTAAGAGGAACTGTAAAACCCGGTGTACCCGGCAAGCACATAGTTGTTACCTGAAACCAGCAAGGCAGAGGGCCTTGTGCAGTTTTGTGCATGAAATTGTTTTTTCCATTTTATTTTTCCGTCGAAATCAATTTTCAGGATAGAACAATACTGACTGTCTGAAACTTCTCTTTTATAAAAATTACTGCTGTCGGCATTTTCTGTAAAAGCAATAACAATACCATCGTTATCAAAAGCCGCAACAGCATCGTTATACGTCCGCGCAGAAAGACCGGCGGTCCACAGTATTTTTCCGTCTTCATCTATGCGCGTCAGTTTTACACCGTCGGGCATTTCCTTCATCACCTCATCAATTGCTCCATACTGCAAAAGAAAAATTCCGTTTTTAACCAAAAGTTCTGTTGTTGCAAAATCATTCGTAAAAATCTTTTCCCATTTTAAA
>JACMLS010000233.1 GCA_014379485.1 Bacteroidia bacterium
CCCGTTTTTTGTGTGGGAGAGAAATTAGCAGAGCGACGGGGGGGGGCGCATTTTAAAATTGTAGAAGAACAAATGGCCGAAGTACTCGAAAAATTTTCTGTGGGCGATATTTCTAAAATGATCATTGCCTATGAACCTGTGTGGGCCATTGGTACGGGAGAAACAGCAAGTCCGCTACAAGCGCAGGAAATGCACGCGCACATCCGCAACCTCATAAAAAAATTAAAAGGAGATAAACTCGCCGCGCAAATTTCTATTTTGTACGGCGGCAGTTGCAACCCGCAAAACGCCAAAGAACTTTTTAGTTGTGCCGACGTTGATGGCGGATTGATTGGAGGCGCCAGTTTAAAGGCAGATGATTTTGGGGAGATTGCTAAGTCGTTTTAATTCGCAAAACAAGGGGCCGCGAATGGCGCGAATTTTCGCAAATCTGGTGCGGGTTTTTGTGTGAAAGAAAATCTGGTGCGGGTTTTTGTGTGAAAGAAAATCTGGGGGGATAGGGTGTAATCTTTGCGGGAAATTCTGTTATAAAATTGTATAAATCACAAAATGAATTTTTCTGGAATGAAAAAAGTAGTTTTTGTTTTTTTGCTTGTTGCTATTTTGGTTTCGTGTAGAAATGGACCTGTGTCTGATACGGACGAAAATGTCAGGAAGCACGAAACAATAGACGTTCGGTCTGTGATAATTGAACAAAAATATGAAACGCTGGTTCCCCCACCGATTGTGCAAAAGACTAAAGAAGGCTGGAGAGAAAAATTTCTGAAAGAGCGGTCTGGCCATATTTTCACTTGTTTCAATAAAAATTCTTACGCAATGTTTGCACAATTGGCAGACGTTGAACGTGGAATAAGATTCACTCCATATGGAAATCCAAAAGAAAAGGATGTCGTTATGAAGGTTGGATTTCTTATTGGGCCAACAAATATGGGAATTGGAGCTGATAGTATAATTTATAACTGGGGCAATTATGACGGAAGCGGAGAAGCAATCAAATTGAATCTTAAAAATTACAGTAAGAAATTTATTTGCGATAAAAATTATTGGAACGATTCAACAGTAACCGTAGAGTACACAGAAAATACTGAAGCAGGAAAAGGATTTTATAAAAATGTAAATAAAGTTTCTTATAAATATCCTGGAACTGCAAAGAACAACAGAATGGATTGGTCATCGGTTACTTTTGTTTACAAGGACTATTGGCTAATTGGAGTAATTCATGACCAATGGAAGATTTGAAAAGCTTTGTGAAATGAAAAAAACAGTCTCACTTTTTATTTTATTGCTTTTGCTTTTCTCATGTGGAGATCAATCTGAAAAGCAGTCTGAAAAAAATTCCGTTTCAGATTCTTTGGTTGACACAATGAAAAGTAAAAGAGTTTCCGTACATGCTTTTTATACCGATGGCAGCGAGGGCAATGCAGAGTACAGGAAATTTTTAGATTCGGTAAGAAAAGCTGATTCGGTAAAAAATGAGGGTAACACCGTTGAAAATCCGAGAACTGAATCGTCTGAAAATACTTTTTCTGTAAGTGATAGGGTTCTTTTAGACCTGGCGAAAAAAGTTGCCCTGGATTTAAAAAAGAAAGATTTTACAGATTTAAGTCTTCTGACGCATCCTGAAAAAGGAGTAAAATTTTATCCTTACCGTTTTCCGGTAGGTGGCGAATGTCTTAAACTTAGCGCAGAACAAATAAAAGGCCTTGCAACAGACAAAACAAAATATGTTTGGGGACATTATGACGGAAGTGGAAATGTTATAAAGCTGGATTTTGAAGCCTATTCAGCAAGATTCATTTTAGATAGAGATTACACTAAGCATAAATGGACCAAATCGGGGGTCAATGCAGTAGAATTTAATTTTCCGGGCACAGAGAAAAACGCAAAAATGGATTGGCGCAAATTAATTCTTGAGTTTTCTAAAAAGGACGGTAAAACTTATCTGATTTCTGTTATCCACGATCAATGGACAATATAGAACTTTCTCAAACTTTTAGCCGAATAATTTATTCTAGCGCACAGTTCGGGTGGACAACACCCTCACAGCGTGTGGGTTTTTTCTCTCACTGGAACTTTCTAAACTTTCATCCCGATAGCTATCGGGATTCCAAACCATCTAACTTAAAACCATTAACCAACAACTAACAACAGTTAACTATTTTAAGTCGCATCATAATCCACCACAACTTTAGCGGTGAGCGGATGTGATTGACATGTAAGCACAAATCCCTGCGCAACTTCTCCATCCGTTAACGCAAAATTCGCATCCATTTTCACTTTTCCCTCTAACACTTTTGCGCGACAGGTGCAGCACACAGCGCCTTTGCAACTGAACGGAACATCAACGCCTGCATCTAAAGCCGCATCAAGTATAGAAGAACCTTTGGTGTTTAATTTAAATTTTGTTTCGGTGCCGTATTGCAGAACGGTAATTTCTGCGTTTACATTTTCTCCTCCTCCTTCATCTTTTCCTTCGGCAGCAGCTAAAGTATCTAATACAGCAGAAAAATATTCTATATGAATTTTTTCTGCAGGAACTTTTGACTCGCTTAAAGCGTCTTTAATATTTTCCATCATAGGGCCGGGACCGCAGATAAAAATTTCTGAAACCGCATTCAGGTTTTCATGTTTGGCCAAAAGCGCTTTCACTTTTTCTTTGCTTAGTAAACCTTTATAAAGTTCATCTGATCCGTTTAAGGGAGAGTCATAAATGTTTACAATTTTTACCCTGTCAGTATTTTTAGCTGCAATGTCATTGAGCTGATCTCTGAAAATTACGGTGTCTTCATTTCTGTTTGCATAATAAAGCGTAACCGTACTTTGTTTTTCGATGTATAAAATACTTTTAAGAATGCTCATTATGGGAGTGATCCCACTTCCGCCTGCATACAATACGTAATGTTTTTTTACTGAACCTGATAATGGACTGGTGAAATTTCCCATCGGGGTCATTACTTCCATCGCATCACCTTTCTTAAGATTTTTATTGATGAAAACACTTCCAACACCACCCTTAACTTCTTTGGCAACAATTCTTAATTCGTTTTCAGAATAAGGACTTGTACAGATTGAATAAGAACGGCGAACTTCTTTTCCGTCAACCATTAATTTAAGAGTAATGTATTGTCCGTGTTTAAAAAGATATTCAGGTTTTAAAGGTGCAGGAACCTCAAAGGCAACTGAAACCGAATCGGATGTTTCTTTCTTAATATCAGAAACCTTTAAGCTGTGAAATTTTGCCATAGTATTTTATTTTGGGCATTTGCTGAAGAAATTTTCGCTCTTATTTTGCCGGAAATTTGTTTCAGGAGCGCAAAAATAAGCATTTATGAAGATTATTCTTGCTTCAAAATCCACTAAATGCCTGATTTTTTCCCGATTTCATTGAGGAAGATCAGCTTTTTTAGTGATAAAAAAGGGATAAATTAACGGGCTAAAAAACTTATATTTGCAGCTTAAATTCAGAAATGGAAACTATAGATCTTGAACAGCATTTTGACGCCAAACTGGCCAAAAATGAAATGATAGAACCAAAAGATTGGATGCCCGATAATTACCGGAAGCATTTGATCAGGCAGATCTCGCAACACGCCCACTCAGAAATTGTGGGAATGTTGCCCGAGGGAAACTGGATTACCCGCGCCCCAAGCCTGCGCGCCAAGATCGTTTTACTTGCAAAAGTGCAGGACGAAGGCGGCCACGGTTTGTATTTATACACGGCCGCAGAAACTTTACAGATAAGCCGCGAAGAATTGTTAGACCAGCTTCACACAGGCAAAGCAAAATATTCATCTATTTTCAATTACCAGACTTTAACATGGGCAGATATTGGTGCGGTTGGCTGGCTGGTAGATGGCGCCGCCATTATGAATCAGGTAATGTTGCAGCGTACCTCTTACGGTCCGTATGCGCGTGCAATGGTGCGCATTTGTAAAGAAGAAAGTTTTCATCAGAGACAAGGTTATGAAATTATGTGTCACCTTGCATTCGGAACTCCGGCGCAAAAAGAAATGGCGCAAGATGCAATGAACCGCTGGTGGTACCCAACATTAATGATGTTTGGTCCGAAAGATGCAAACTCATCCAATTCTGCCAACGCAATTAAATGGAAAATAAAGCGCGAGAGCAATGATGAATTGAGGCAGCGTTTTGTGAACCAAACAGTAGCGCAGGCAGAATATCTTGGAATAAAAATTCCGGATGAAAATTTAAAATGGAACGAAACAAAAAAAGGCTATGATTTTTCTGATCCGGATTGGGCGGAGTTTAATAACATCATTCACGGCCACGGACCTTGCAACAAAGAAAGAATTGGGGCAAGAGTTAAAGCACACGAAAACGGAAAATGGGTAAGAGAAGCAGCCGCAGCATTTGGAAAAAAACAAAACGCAATTGATGTTGCTGCGTAAAAAAATGATGAATGTTGAATGAAGAATGATGAAGTGAATCAACAACCAATTACAATTAATTACAACCAATTACATTTTTTATGAGCGAAAACACAGATAGTCAAGGAACACTTTGGGAAATATTTGTTCAGAAAAAAGCAGGCCAGCCTTTTGTGCATTGCGGAAGTTTGCATGCTTTTGATAAAGAAATGGCATTGCAGAATGCGCGCGATCTTTATACACGCAGAGGAGAAGGAACTGCGATTTGGGCAGTGCCTGCCAGTGCAATTGTTGCCAGTAGTCCGGAAGATATGGGGCCGTTTTTTGATACCACCAACGATAAAGTTTATCGCCATCCAACTTTTTACCAGATTCCTGAGGGAATAAAATACATTTAATTATTTTTCGAATAAAAATCAAATGAACAACCAGGCTCTTTTTAATTTTCTGCTTCGTATAGGTGATACCAATTTAATTTTGGCACAAAGGCTTTCTGAATGGACAGGGCACGGACCTTTTTTAGAAGAAGACCTTGCGCTTACAAACATTGCACTCGATCTTTTCGGAACGTCACGCTCCGTTTTAGAATACGCGGCAAAAATTGAAGAGAAAGGCAGAACGGAAGATGATCTGGCTTTTTTAAGAGGAGAAAGAGAATTTGTAAATCCGCTTATTTGCGAATTGCCTAATGGCGATTATGCTTTTACCATTGCGCGCCAATGTATTGTTGATGCCTTTCAATTACATTTTTATTCTGAACTTGTAAAAAGCAAAGATGAAACCATAGCGGGTATTTCTGCAAAAGCAATAAAAGAAACCAAATATCATTTCCGCCACAGTGCAAGCTGGATGGAGAGGTTTGGAAACGGAACAGAAGAAAGTCATGAGCGTTTACAAAATGCCCTGAACTTTATTTGGGCGTATACAGAAGATGTTTTTGCAACAGATGCCGGTTATAACGAATTGATAAAGACAGGTATTGTTCCTGAAATGGCGGCCATAAAAAGTGCGTGGGAAAAAAGCATGAATGAAGTACTGGCAAAATCATCTGTAAGCAAACCAGAAAATGTGTTTATGCAAAAAGGAAGTTTGAAAGGGATTCATACAGAGCAGTTCGGCTATCTTTTAACAGAAATGCAGTATATGCAACGCGCTTTTCCGGGAGCTAAATGGTAAACAAAGCCCTGTTTATTAAACTTTTGTTAAGAAAGCAAAAACGGGCTTAAAATGCCTTATCTTTATTACATATTCCTCCCAATGAAATCTGTTGTAAAGAAAATACTTTCACTTTTATTTTTTTGTTTCGCTCTTGTTTCGTTTTCTCAAACGCCTGTTAACGGGTACGCTCGTGTTACAGCAATAAATGATTCTACTTTAACCCTGTCTAACGTTGATGAGCAGTACGATACTTTTGAAGACGGAGAACAAATAATTTTAATGCAGATGCAGGGTGCAACTGTGAGTGATTCTTCCAACTCTGCAAATTTCGGAAACATCAGCTCAATCGGTTCGGCGGGTTTATACGAAGTAGCAA
>JACMLS010000234.1 GCA_014379485.1 Bacteroidia bacterium
ATTTATTTTTATCGAAGTGTACAAACTCATAATGATCAAGCGTTCCCACATCAACCTGGTCGCCCACCATAAAATTTAAAGTAATATTATCAGAAGGGTCTCCGCCCCATTTCTGATAAATTTTTCTTTTTGCTCCGGAAACCAATGAATCAAATCGTGGTGCAGATTTGATCTGGTTATCGCCCATAATTAAAAAACGAATGTGCCCGCTTGCTGTTGAAGCCTGTCCCGGATTTGGCAAGGTTTTAAAACTACAGATTGCAGATGTGTTTGAGCCGGTTGTTACCCGATAATAATATTTTGTGTTGGGACTTAAACCCGTAAGTTTTACTGTGTGGTAATAATAATTAGCAGGGTAACCGTTATCGCTCCATATTTGATTGCCACCATTTGCAGAGAGGTTAAGACTGCCTGAAGTAAGACCGTACTGAACCAGTGATTGTGAATTTGAACTTGTTTTCCATGTAACATAGATTGAAGTTGGTGAAGGCGATTGCAGGTAAGGATAAATAGTTTGCGCGTGAGAGCAGAAACTAAAAATAAATAATGCGGAGATTAGAAATAAAAATCTTTTCATAAAAATAATTTTATGCAATGATATTCTAATCCCATTAAGAACATGTTAAGACGGAATTAATAGTAGTACCTTTTGAAAAAAAAAACAGGACAAATTTAATTTCGGAGAATAGGTAAATATTTTGTTAGAGCTGGCATAACAATTTTTTAACGCGCAGAAGTTGTTTAACGCACCGTTTTAGATAAAGGGGTGCAGGACTCCCGAAAATTTAACAGTATTAAATTTTGAAGAAATTATTTGTTGCGAAAGCAAATGAAATTATACCTTTATATATCTGAGAGGAGACAGAAAATGCTATATTTATGAAACTGAGACACTACCGGAAATGGTAGTAAAACAATAAATTTGTAAAAATGAAAAACACACTTAAATTCACAACTCTTTTTCTTTTTTGTCACTTATTTATCTGTGGTTTAAAAGCAAAGGATTTTGTTTCAATTGAAATAAAATATGACCCAAAAGGTGTCCTTGCTTTAGGCCAAGGATTCTATATTGGCATAGCAGCTACAACCGAAAAGGGTAAAGTGTTTGAAACCCCTGGTTTTTTATCTCCCGGTTTATTAAAAGCAACCGATTGGTCTAATTTTAAAATTGAAGTTGAAGGTGGAACATTTGAAGATGGCGCAGTTTTTATAAGCAATAATTTTTCAGACATAAAAAATCATGAAATAAAGATCAAGGCAAGTGTTAAAGATAAACCTGAGGTGAAAAATGAGATCATCATAAAACTTACGTATAGCGGAACAATATATGCGGTATTTGATGGTAAAAAAGGCAAACGTGGTAAGGGTGGTGATATGGGAAATACAGGAGGTAACGGAGGGTCCAGTCAAAAAGCTACTGATGGAACACCGGGTGGTGATGGGCAGCAAGGTGGTGATGGCAGCGATGGTGAAAATGTTGATGTTTATTTAAAACTAACCTATGATGAACTTCTGAAGAAAGACATGCTGCAGATATGGTGTGTGAGTAAAACAACCGGAAAGAAAAAATTTATTTACCTGGATCCTGTTGGAGGAAAATTCATTGTTACGGTAAATGGTGGTGATGGTGGCGACGGTGGTGATGGCGGTAGAGGTGGAGAGTGTGGTTACGACCCAAATACTACAAACCCAAACCTTGCCGGTGGAAAAGGTGGTAACGGAGGTGCCGGAGGTAATGGCGGCAACGGTGGAAAAGTTACACTTCATGTTGATCCTAATACCGAAAAAATAAATACCGAAATAAATTTCTCTCGTGCCGGTGGCAGTGCCGGTAAAGGTGGAACTGCAGGATATCAAGGGCAAAAAAGTCAGGGCACCGGAAATGAAGGTATGCCAGGTTCCCAGGGTCAAAGTGGGCACTCAGGAAATCAAGGGCCAGAAACAGCTATGCTTAAGGAACAAGTCAACATTGATTGGGCAAGCGTTCGTAATTCAGGTTCAAACAAAGTGGAAAACAAGAGCAATGAAAGCTCAAATACTAACACTACTACAAATACCAAAACAAACACCAATGTAAATTCAAATACCGTTAAAGATAATGCGAAAGCGGAAGGATTTCCTGATGGAGCGTATAACAAGAAGAGGGAAAACGGTACACTCCTTGAAAGTGGTGAGTATAAAAACAATAAAAAAGTGGGCACATGGAAAACGTTTCGTGAAGATGGCGCCACAATTTATAAGCAAACAGAGTATAGCTTAAACGGTTCGTGCAAAGAAACTCAATTTGGTGAAAATGGAAAAATACTAAGTGTAATTAATACGAATAAGGAAGGAAAGCGTCATGGACTTGTTCAGTTTTACGACAACAATGGCATCCTACAAGAAGAAATTACCTACGATAATGATTCAAAGACCGGACCATGTAAAAATTTTAGCGGTTTGCTATTGGTAAAATCCGGTCAATATCTGGATGGGAAACAAAACGGGCCATGGAAATTTTATGATGTAAAAGGTAATTTAGAAGCCGAACGAACCTATACGAATGGTACGCAAAACGGCCCATGCAAATTATATTATAACGGAAAATTATCTTCAACGGGCCAGTTTAAAGACGGAAAAAAAGAAGGAGAATGGAAGACCTATGATAGGGAATCAGGAGCAGTGAAGAAAACAGAAAATTATAAAGACGGTGAGGCGCAACCGTAAAAAGAAAGGCAATAGTTAAAAATCAATCAGGAAACTCGTTGTCTACTTTAATGTTAAACACTTTTCCTTTTTTCCAGGATTCAAATTCTCTTTTGTAATTTTTTTTGTTGGCCGCAGTCATATCCGCATCATCCCACGAGGAAAGATCGGGTTTGCCTGCATTTACCCAGGCCGTATACCAGAAACTTGAAGTGGCTTTAATAGCTTTGCGCATTTGCTTCTCAACCATTCCGTTCAATTGCTTATAAAACAAAGCAGCATACTCATCTGTTTGAACGGGTTGATTGAATTTGTTTTTCGTCACTTCTGATTTTTCATTTTTCTTATACAACTTTTCTTCTCCAAGCATTTCTCTTACTTTTTTATCTGCCAGCAAAAGAGAATCTGCAAGGCTATGAGAATTTTTTATAATGTTCCATGTTTCTGCCGGAACATCTTTTATAAAAACCGCCTCTCCCACATACATATTAAAATCTTTTCCGAATTTTTCAGGCAATTGAGATTCCCAGAAAGCGTGTATTCCTTTTTGAGCCGTCAACTGCCCGTCGTAATTAGAAGAAGTGTGCAGTGGCATGTGCGCATCGCCAAGATAATGGCCAAGATCGCCCGCAAGGAACAATACTTCGTTTTTTCTTTTTTCTTTAAAGGCCTTTGTAAGTTTCTCCATCATTTCCTGTATATACCAGGGTAATTTGCCGCTTTTACCAAGCATTTTATCATCGTACAAAGCGTAAGCTTCTTTCGGGAATTGTGGTAAGCTGTCAATACTTTTATTAAAATCTTCTACATCAAAAAAATGTCTCGGGCCTTCATTCTTATCTGCAATTAAATGCTTGCGAAGATCGGGTACAATTGATTCTTCTGTTATAAAATCAATATGGTTGTAAAAGAACGCGCGCATCTCTTCGGGCAAAGCAAATACTGCTGCGCGGTTTATATAATGATGCCCCCACGTTCCCCAAGACTGAAAAAGCGGAAAAAATAAGAGCAGGAACAAAAGAACAGAAACAGATTTTTTATTCATGATGAAGGTATTTAAAAAAATAATTTTAATTATGAAAAGGAAACAGGACTAAAGAAAAAGAGCGGAAGAAAAACTCTCCCGCTCTTTTTCCAGATCTGAAATTTAATGAACTACAACTTTCTGTATTGCTCTTTTATCTTTGGCACTTAACACAACTATGTAAATTCCCTGCGGCAGATTTTTATTTCCTGCGGTGTAAACATTTTTTCCGGCAACGCTGCTTATTGAGTTTTCAGAAACAAGCCGTCCTGTAAAATCGTAAACCGAAAGTGTGGTTTTTTCCTGTGCAGCAAGCGTGTAAGAAACTGTAAACTCACCATTGGTTGGGTTCGGATACAAAATAAAATCAGGATAAGATCCGTTCGCAGCATTAATACCAACAGAAGCCATGTCGGCCCAAAGCTGTGTAAACTCCTGGTAATAAATATTGGCAATGGTAGCATCGTGTACAATTACTGTGTTCTCATCGTTTTTAGTGTCTGCGTTTGTAGACCAGTTGTGACAGCCCGTTAAAACAAGAGGATCAGAACTTGTGTTGGACTGATCTACAATAAGGTATTTGTGGTGAAAAATATAATTGAAAGGATTGATTGTTAGGTTAGCACCCATTACATTTTTCATTGTGAAAAAAGGACCGCTTGCAGACGATGTGTCGTTTAATATTCCTTTTGCTGTTAAACCATTTGTAGTAATTGTTGTTGCCACTTTACTTGCCAGATCAGATCTTGTTACAAGCATTTGCGCAAGATACATATCAGTATTAGCAGTTCCAATAGTAGAAATAATATGTGAGTTTGTTCCGTCAGAAGGACTGAAATAAGATTCGACACGTTTGCCGCCAATTAAATATTCGTGTGGCGTGTTGTCAGTTTTAAACTGACCGTATTTTGCATTGGCAACATTAGATGCAGAGGTCATACTTGTATCGCCCCACATTTCATCAAACTCAACCTTATACCCTTTTGCAATACTCTGATCATAAAAAATAATTACGTCGTTCGGGTCGTCCCAAAGTTGTCCGTCTGTCCAGTTTGTTGAACCCGTCCACACAATTGCATCGTTGGCAGAGTGCACATCTATGACCATAAATTTATTATGCATTATGGTGTAACTGCTACCCTGTGGTGTAAGTACATACGGTATTGATGCATTTAAACTCCCAAGGCCACTTTGTACAGGAGGAGTTCCGTCAAGTATTATACGCACTTTTACTCCGTTGGCATACGCGGCATTTATTGCTGTAGTGATAGCTGTGCCACCCGCAGCATTCCAGTTATACATTGTAATATCAACCGAATATTTTGCGCGGTTAATATAGGCAATGATAGTATCGTCAAATAAATTGTTCAGATAAATTGCATTGGTGCCGGTTGAAACCGAATTGTTTACAGGCGTATTAAAATATGTTTTTATTATTCCGCTTGAATTGGATTTTGTACAAAAAGCTTTTACGCCTGAGCTTGCGGTGTCGGTACCATTTACAGAAAATACCTGCGCGTAATAAATTTGTGCGGGTTGCGTACCTGAAATAGTTACAACGTGGTTGGTAACTCCACCGGTTCCATTCAATTGTCCTAACTCAAGCGCAGGAGTGAGGCCGTAATTAATGTAAGTAGATCCGTTAATGTTTGTTGACCAGGTAATATCAATTGATGAGGTGGCAATATTTTGCGGAAAAGGTTGCGAGGTGAGCCAGATGCTTGAAGTATTTATAATGTCATTTACATCGCGCAACAAAAGCTGATAGCCCGAAGTAGTATCGTTTGCAGCACAAGTACCACTGAAATTAAATTGAGATGCTACACCGATCAAACCAACCTGTGCAGCAGGAATTACCGTACCAACCAAGGGAGAGGAACTGCTGATCCTTACGGTTCCGGTCTGCGAGTTTGCTGTAAATGTATAATTTGTATTTCCGGCAAAAGTTCCACCGCCCAATGCAAATGCGGCGCCATTAATTCTTACCAGTTCTCCTTCATGCATTTCTGTCATCTGGTTCGCATTAATAACTACCGGCGCGGGTAATGTATTTCCGGTTGATGTTACTGTAAATGTTGCGGGTGTTACTTCCAGCAAACTGTTATAACAGGTTAGTGTTCCGTTAAAGTTTACGTTGTCTCCACGATTAATTGAGGCCAGGCTTGAACCATAAACAGCAATTCCGCCGGTTGCATCCTGCACGTAACGAATGTTGCCAAGCTCTGATCCGTTAATTACAGTTCCTGAAAAAGAAACGTTACTGTTGATCGTTGCATTTCTTGCAGCATAAATGGTTTGTGACTTTGCTGTTGTAGATAATGCAACAGCGGTGATCAGTAGTAAAAATTTATTTCTCATTTTTTCTTTGTTTAATTCCTGATTAGAAAAATGTTGTGTCTGTTTATATATAATTATCTTGTAAGTAAAATAAACCCTTCTATATTATATTCCTTTCCATCTGCACCTTTTGCTTTTAGAATGTAAAAATACGTTCCATCAGCAGCCTGACTTGAGTTCGTTTCTTTTCCATCCCACTTTCCGGTAGGATCAAGGATCTGGTACATCAGTTGTCCCCAACGGTTATAAATGTTGCAATTAAGTTCCGTAATTCCCTGGCAGGTAAAAAAGAAAATATCATTTATTCCGTCACCGTTTGGAGAAAAAACATTCGGAAGAATAATAAAAGAATTTTCAAACACAGTAATTATTTGTGTTGCAGTATCTGTGCAACCTGATTGATTTGCTCCGATCAATGTAACAGTATAAGTTCCTGTAACAGTATAAATACTTGAATCGTTCACATTCAATGATCCGGTTCCGTTTCCAAAATCCCAAATATAATTTGTTGTGTTTGTACTGGTGTTTGTAAACCCGACAGAAAGTGGCGCAGCGCCTGAAGATGGGCTGGCGATAAAAGAAACATTGATACTGGTTTGAGAAACAGCAACAACATCTGTACTGCTGCATCCGTTTGCGGAATTCGTTACAGTTAGTGTATAATTGCCCGCAGAATTTATTGTTGGATTTGATTGAGAAGATGTAAATCCGCCGGGACCAGACCAACTATAAATTACCCCGCCTGTAGATGAACTGCCGCTTAAATTTAAACTGGCTGCCGGTCCGCAATCCAAAGTATCATCAACACCCGCATTTACGTTTGGCGAAACAGTGTTTGATGTTATGGAAGTTGTTTGCGAAATAGTACATCCGTTTGCATCAGTTAGTGTAAGCGTGTAATTTCCCGCAGTTAATCCGCTTGGGTTAGCACCGCTTCCGG
>JACMLS010000235.1 GCA_014379485.1 Bacteroidia bacterium
GAAAAACGCGGAATGGAAGATCATCCTCACCTTGGATTCAATTACAGAATTTCTGAATTGAATGCCGCCGTAGGTGTTGCACAAACAAGAAAAGTTCCTGCTATAAAAGAGAAAAATCGTTTCAATAAAAATTTCATGGTAAATGAACTTTCCAAAACACCTGGAATTTCTTTCGCCCGTTTAGCAGATCCTGACGGAGATTCAGCAACGTTTTTAAATTTAATGTTGCCCGATCCTGAAACTGCAAAAAGAACTGTTGATGAAATGAACAAAGCAGGCGTTGTTGGTTTTGATTATTGGTTTTTGAATAATTACCATTTCATAAATCAGTGGGAACATATTAAAGAAATGAAAACCGTTTCTAAATTGCACGTACAGGTTTCAGGTTCACCACAAGATTATAAAAATCTTTCACTTCCAAAATCGCAGGAAGTGGTTGGCCGTTTAATTTCATTTGGCGTAAAATACAAATGGACTGAGGAGGATATGAAAAACCTTGCTGGTAAGATTTCTGAGTGTGTTACACGGGCTATGAAATTGGTGAGTGCCTGACAAGGTAAATTCATATACTCTTTTAAGCCGCCTTCTTCTCAGCTCGGTACAACACTTCTTCCTCTCTCAGCAAATCAGGTTTTTTATTAAAACTCAGAAGCGACCTCATCTGAAAAATTGCGCAGTTGTTTAATTGCACTAGTCTGGGTTTTTGCGAAACGCTTTGCATTATTAAAATAGAGTTGAGACTTTCTAAATTAGAAAGTACTATCAGTTGCTCAATAGAAGAATGATCGCGGATGTTTCCTTCTTTTTGTGGATTTGATTCTTTCCATTCTTTGGCGGTCATTCCATAAAGCGCAACATTCAGCAGATCTCCTTCGCTGGCATAAACCTGGTTAGATTTTTCTCTTGATAATTGCGGCGGAATTAGTTTTTCTTTAATTGCATCTGTATGTATCCTGTAATTAACCTTTGCCAAAGTCCGCTGAAAATTCCATTCAAGTTTTAAACGCCCGTTTTCATCTTCCTTCAAGCGCTGAAATTCTTTGATCAGGTACATTTTAAATTCTGGACTCAGCCAGCTTCCAAATTCAAAAGCTATGTCTTTGTGAGCGTAAGTCCCGCCTCCGTACCTGCCTGATTTTGAAATTATTCCGATTGCCTTTGTGGCTTCGATCCACTTTTTGGGTGTAAGGTTAAAGGTATTTAAACCTGCCTCCATTTTAAAGGTTACGAATTCGTTACCTTTAAAATCAGAGTTATTTAATTCTTCCCAAACTCCAAGGAATTCTAATGTGTAACGACTTCGCATCCAGCTGTAAATCATCGTATCATCGCCAAAATGTTTTACGATATCGGTTAATGAGAAATAGTCTTCTGATTCTTTCTTTATTATGGAAATTTCGGTTCCTTTTATATTAATAGTTGTTTTCATAAAATAAATTTCCTGATAATAATATTATCAAATTTAGTTAGGCAACATAATAAATTAATTTTAAATGGTAAAATTATTATCAATTTCAATAAAAATGATCTGAGGTTTTGATTCTCAAAAAATTCACCCGCCTTTTCCTATCTTTGAGTTTCAGATACTAAATGAATAACCTTAGCGTCTCGGCGCCTTAGCGAGAAAAAATTATGCTTCACAAAAATTTTAAAAACATAGACAAAGTAGTTTTCGGACGCGGATCTTTTTCCATGCTCGAAGATATTTTAGAACCGCACAGAAAAGAGAACGATGAGTTTTTTGTTTTTGTGGTTGACGAATATTTTAAAGGAAAAGAACTTCCCAAAAAAATTCCGTTAAAAGATAATGATCTGCTCATTTTTGAAAATGTAGATCACCATGAGCCAACAACAGAGCAAATAGATGCTTTGCGCGATAAAATTCTTGACGAGAAAGGAGTTCCCGCAGGAATTGTTGGTATTGGTGGCGGAAGCATTATGGATATTGCCAAAGCAGTTGCCTTAATGGTTACTAACGAAGGTTCCTCTACACTTTACCAGGGATTGAATCTTATTAAAAAACCAGGTGTTTATCATTTGGGAATTCCAACAATCAGCGGAACAGGCGCAGAATGTTCGAGCACCGCTGTGCTTACCGGCCCCGTTAAAAAACTCGGACTTAAATGTGAGTGGACAGTTTTTAACCAGGTAATTTTAGATCCTGAATTAATTGCATCTGTGCCTGATGACTGGTGGTTCAATACCGGCATGGATACATTTATTCATTGCATTGAATCTGAAAACGGAATTTTGAATAATGCATTTTCTCTTGCTTATGCAGAACAGGCTTTAAAATTGTGTTATGATGTTTATCTGAACGAAGGCAGCGGGCGCAGTGCAGAGAACGACGATAAATTAATGGTGGCTTCTTTAATGGGCGGTTTAAGTTTAAGTTATTCAGAAGTGGGCGTTTGTCATGCGCTTTCTTATGGTCTTTCTAAAATTTTAGATTACAGACATTGTTATGCCAATTGCGTTGCGTTTCAGCATTTAGATGATATTTATAAGAATGGTGTAAAAGAATTTAAGGCAATGGTTGCTAAACATAACATTCAGTTGCCAAAAAATCTTGCTGCGGGTTGGGATGATGAAACCATTACAAAAATGGCGCATGTTTCATACAACCTTCCGCACATGTGGCACCATACATTTGGCGAGAACTGGAAAGAGAAAGTGAGCATTGATGATATAAAAGATCTTTTTAAACGGATGTAATTTTTTTTTGAAACA
>JACMLS010000236.1 GCA_014379485.1 Bacteroidia bacterium
AAAGAAATCTGCAAAAAACAGCAAAACACAACAAGTAGGAAAGAGGAGGCAGGAAAACAAACGCAGACTTGCTGTGAAGAGAGCGCAATTGAGACGCAGATAAAAAAACAGAAGAAAATTAACGACCGATATGAGATATGAGAGGCTGAGATATTAGACTGGCGCACAATGAATTTACTTCTGATAGCTCTAACAAACCCAGTCTCATATCTCAGATCTCTTTGTCTCATTTCTTTTGGAAATAATATTTTTTGTAAAATGAGATCCCTGATAGTATTCTTTTCACTTTTTTTTGTTCTTTCTTCTGAAAGTCAAAACTATTATTTATTCGTTGGAACTTATACTCAGAACGGAAGCAACGGAATTTACGTTTATCGTTTTGATGGCAAAACAGGGAAACTTGAAAAAGTAAGTGATACGAAAGGAACAATTGTGAATCCTTCTTTTCTGACAATTGCGCCCAACAAAAAATTTATTTACGCCTGTACAGACACAAAACTTAAAACAGATGGAAGTGTAAGTGCTTTTTCGTTTAATGACAGTACCGGTGTTTTAAAATTCATTAACAAACAAAACAGCGGGGGAGCAAACCCGGTTTATCTTTCTGTACATAAAAGCAATAAATTTTTGGTGAATGCAAATTATACAGGTGGAAATATTTCTGTTTTTCCGATCAATGCTGACGGAAGCCTTGCGCCTTTTTCTCAGCTCGTTCAGGATTCAGGCAAAAGTGTAAATACAGAACGGCAGGAGAAAGCGCATGTGCATTCGCTCGTGTTTTCTTATTCACAGAAAGAATTGTTTGCTCCTGACCTTGGAACCGATAAGATTATGGGCTTTGCTGTTAATGAAAAAAAGAAAGAACCATTAAGTGCCCTTGATGCTGTGTTTGTATCTTCGGTAAAAGGAAGTGGTCCGAGGCATTTTACTTTTCATCCGAATGGAAAATTTGCTTACTGTATTGAAGAATTAACGGGAACAGTTGCTGCCTATAAATTTTCGAAAAAAAGATTAGATACGATTCAAAGAATAGCAGCTCATAATGAAACAAAAGATTCTATTTTTTCGAGTGCTGATATTCACGTTTCTCCCGATGGAAAATTTTTGTACGCATCAAACAGAAGAGAAAATGAAAACAATCTCGCCATATTTTCAATCGATCAGAAAACAGGGAAATTAAAATTGCTGGACTTTCAACCTACGCACGGAGAAATTCCGCGTAATTTTATAATTGAACCTTCCGGAAAATTTATTCTGGTTGCAAATCAACTAACCGGAAATGTGGTGGTGTTTGAAAGAAATACTGAAACCGGATTTTTAAATGCAACCGGAGAAAAGATAAATGTGTCTTCTCCCTCTTGTTTGCAACTGATGGAGATTAAATAGTCACCCCTTTTTGAAACACATAGAAACATAGAGCACATAGTTTTAATTTTTCTATTGTGCTCTATTGTTTCTATTGTGTTTAAGAGATTTTAATTATCAATCGAAAATATAACTCATAGCCCCGAATCGTCCAAACGTCATGCGG
>JACMLS010000237.1 GCA_014379485.1 Bacteroidia bacterium
CGAATTTTATTTCGAATGTTACGAATTTAAAAACAGCCTGTTTTGATTCGTAACATTCGTCTTTTTTTCGCGATTCGTAGATTTTAGTTTTCCCACTTTTTCCAATCCATTTCTTCTCCTGAAAGAATTCCCATGTAATTATGATAGCGGCCCGGATCTATTAAACCTTTTTGCAGTGCAACTAAAACAGCGCAGCCCGGCTCATTTGTGTGTGTACAATTGTTGAAACGACAAGCACTCATTAAAGCGCGGAATTCAGGAAAATATTGACCAACTTCTTCTTTGGTCATTTCTAAAACGCCCAGTTCTTTTATGCCGGGTGTGTCAATAATAAATCCGCCAAAATCAAGATCAAATAATTCTGCAAAGGTTGTTGTATGTTTTCCTTTGAAGTGTGCGTCAGAAAGTTCTCCTACTTTTAATTTAAGGCCGGGTTGCAAAGCGTTTATTAAACTTGATTTTCCTACACCTGAATGGCCGGCAATTAATGTTGTTTTATTATGAAACAACTCTTTCATTTTAAAAACATCGAGTTTATCAAAAGCACAGATCTCGTAACAAGGATAGCCGATCTTGGTGTACATTTCCATCAAGTCATCTTGCATAATTCTCAGCTCACCATCAATCATATCTTTTTTATTGAAAACAATTACTGCAGGAATCTGATAAGCTTCTGCAGTAACGAGAAAACGATCTATGAATCCGGTTGAGGTGCGGGGAAGAATTAATGTAACCACTAAAACTGCCTGATCAATATTACTTGCCAGGATATGACCTTGTTTTGAAAGGTTAATGGATTTACGGATGATGTAATTTTTTCTGGGATCAATTTTTCTAATCACTCCTTTTCCATCTGCTTCAGTATCGAAGTGAACAATATCGCCAACAGCAACAGGATTTGTAGTTTTACGATTATCTAAACGGATCTTTCCGGCCATACGACATTCGTATCGTTTGCCCTTGTCATCGCGGATAATGTACCATGAACCTGTCGACTTAACCACTACGCCCGTCATCACACTAAAAACTTTTTATACGGTCTAAACTTGCGTCTATGTTTTTATAAACGCTGTTAAAAAAGCGATAGCGTTGTTTTTCTGCTGTTCCGCTTATAAGCGTAGATTTCTTAATGAGGTTTCGCATCCAATGTTCTATTTCGCTGCAAAAAACCTGGTTACCGGTTCTCAGCGAATTCATTGAATTGAAGGAGATATAAGAAAAATTATAATCGCCGGTGTTGATGTGAATACAATTTGTACCAATAACAAGATCTGAGTTGTACAAAGCAAAGCTTGCGTTGGGGGAATTACCGTCAAAATCTTTGTTTTCTCTTTCGGCACATTTTTGCAACCACTCTGCCATTTTTTTTATTTCAAGAATGCATAACACAGCATCTTCTCTTTGCTTGAAGGCACCGCTCTCCCAATAAAATTCTACCTGTTTTAATGAAGTAAGAATGGTATCTTCTGTCCAGATCTCAAGACTGGGAATGCTTGCGTAAATGTCAAATATTTTTTTTCCGGTCTGAATCAGCTCTTTTGAAATAACGCTGACCTCAAATTTTTCGTTTTGTAGTTCAGGCACATTCATTACACTTCTTTGCCAGTAAAAACATTTAAAAGCAGAAAGCAATTCGTTGTTAAGCGAATGAAAAATCGGAACTTCTTCTGCAGCATAAGTCATTTTCTTTTTATCGAACGAACTTACTTTTTTTATGGTCTGGTAAATACCGCCAATATATTTATCGAACTGCTCGCAAGACTCTGTGAGATTGGTGTAATTAAAAGTAACCGTATCTCCTTTACTTGAAAAAACAGAATCTATAGAAATGGAATATTTA
>JACMLS010000238.1 GCA_014379485.1 Bacteroidia bacterium
GAAGGGAGGTGGGGAGATGCGCAGATTAAAGAAATATCCTGATCAGTTAACGGGTTTTTTTTACAATAAACCTCAATGAAAATCCTGAAATCAGTTAACGAAAAAATAGATATATTTATTAATTCAAATTTTAAGTAAAAGATAAGAAATGAGCGAGGAGAATAAAAACACAGATCAGCAGCCGGACGAACAAAAAAATGCGGCAAACCTGAATACTGATAGCGGAGATAAAAAGGAACAACCGGGCAAAAAACCCTCACGTTTTCCTAACGGACCAAACCGCGTTCCGGGTGGCGCACCTAAAAATTCTTTTAATTTTTACTGGCTTTACGCTGTTGTGGTAGTATTGCTCCTTGGCCTCGTGTATTTTGATATGATAGGGTTCAACCAAAAAGTTTATCAATTGGAGCCGTATGATCTTAAGGCAAATCTTTTAAAGAAAGGTTATGTAAGTCAGATACTGATTGTAAACGAAAAACCAGACAAGTCTTCTATTTCTGTTGAGGTTACTGTAAATCCTGCAAGTCTTACCGATTCATTTTTCACATCACATAAATATGCTTTTCCAAAAGGTTATCGCGGACCGCATTTTATAATGTCTGTTGCAAAAGAAGATTTTACCAAAGACGTAGTATCGGCTCAAAAAGAGGCAGGCATTCTGGATTCAAAAGTAGTGTATCCTAAACCTGTTGACCGTACTGAGATGAATGATTGGATAGGATGGGTTTTACCTGTTGCAGTTATGATCATTTTATGGATTGTACTTATGCGCAGAATGACTGGTGGCGGAGGTGGTGCGGGTCAGATCTTTAACATCGGAAAATCTAAAGCAGTTCTGTTTGATAAAGAAGCCAACATACATGTAACGTTTAATGATGTTGCAGGTTTGGCCGAAGCAAAAGTTGAGGTAATGGAAATTGTGGATTTTTTAAAGAATCCAAAAAAATATACTGATCTCGGAGCAAAAATTCCAAAAGGCGCATTGCTCGTTGGCCCTCCAGGTACTGGGAAAACTTTATTGGCAAAAGCCGTTGCAGGTGAGGCAAAAGTTCCCTTCTTTTCATTGAGCGGATCTGATTTTGTGGAGATGTTTGTAGGTGTTGGAGCAAGCCGTGTGCGCGATTTATTTAAACAGGCAAAAGAAAAAGCACCTTGTATTGTTTTTATTGATGAGATAGATGCAGTAGGAAGAGCAAGAGGAAAATCTGTTTCTGCAGGCGCAAATGATGAAAGAGAAAATACACTCAATCAATTACTGACTGAAATGGACGGCTTTGGTACTAACAGCGGTGTAATTATTCTTGCAGCAACCAACCGCGCAGATATTTTAGATCGTGCATTGCTTCGTCCGGGTCGTTTTGACAGGCAGATCTATGTGGATATGCCCGATATGAATGAACGTAAAGAAATTTTTATGGTGCATTTAAAACCATTGAAATTAGATAATGATATTGATATTGAATTTCTGGCAAAACAAACTCCGGGATTTTCAGGAGCAGACATTGCAAACATTTGTAACGAAGCTGCACTAATAGCCGCAAGAAAAGATAAGAAAACAGTAAACAAACAGGATTTCTTAGATGCGGTAGACAGAATTATTGCGGGTCTTGAAAAGAAAAATAAAATTATTACACCACAAGAGAAAAAAGTAATTGCATATCACGAAGCCGGCCACGCAACCGTTAGCTGGATGTGCGAGTTCGCATCGCCACTGGTAAAAGTTACGATTGTACCACGCGGACGTTCTTTGGGCGCTGCATGGTATTTACCTGACGAAAGACAACTAACCAACAGCGAGCAGTTGCAGGATGAAATGTGCGCTGCTTTAGGCGGAAGAGCTGCTGAAGATATTACTTTCGGAAAAATTTCTACCGGCGCATTGAGTGATCTTGAAAAAGTGACCAAACAAGCCTATGCAAGTATTGTGTATTACGGATTGAATCCGCGTTTAGGAAATATTTCTTACTACGATTCATCAGGGCAAAACGAATTTTCTTTCGGAAAACCTTACAGCGAATACACGGCACAGATCATTGATGAAGAAGTAAAGAAAATGATTGAGGTTGCTTACAAAAGAACCCGCGACATTTTACTTGCCAACCAGGACAAGCTGGTTATTCTTGCACAAAAATTACTTGAGAAAGAAGTAATTTTCAGAGATGACCTGGAAACAATTTTTGGAAAACGCCCTTTTGATAAGGAGCCTGAAGTAATTGAACAGCCTGTAGTCTGACCAGATCTTTCGTATGCTCTCCAACCCGAATAAAAAACCGTTGGACTATTCCAACATCCGTTCTGGCGGTGAAGAGGCAAACACGCGCGAAAAAATATTAAAGAAGATCCGCAAAGCTCTGATAAGCCGCGGAGATACTTCGTACCTTAAAACAGATGTTGAGTCAGAAATATTTTCAAAAAAAGAAGATGCACCAGAAATAACTTTTGCCGAAAAATTTTCTGAGCTGCATGGAAATTTTATTTTTTGTCTCGATGAAAATGAACTTGCTGAAAACCTGAACAATCTTTTTACGGAAAAAAAATGGACTGAGGCTTTCAGCAAAGAAGAAGAAATATTTTATTTTCTTACAAAAGCCTCAATAAAAGTAATAGAAAAATTTCCCGAAACCACAATAGCAGAAAAACCATTGGTTGCCGTTTCTCTGTGCGAATGTGTGGTGGCAGACACTGGCTCATTCTTTGTTTCATCAAAACAACTTACCGGAAGAAAATTTTTTGTTGATAACGACGTACACATTGTAATCGCTTTTACTTCGCAGGTAATAAATTCTGTGCAGGACGGTTTTAATTTCATAAAAACAAAATACGATAACAAACTTCCCTCTATGTTAACGCTTATCAGTGGCCCTTCAAAAACGGCTGATATTGAGCAGAGCCTTGTC
>JACMLS010000025.1 GCA_014379485.1 Bacteroidia bacterium
AAACGGAACGAATGGTGTAACCGGCCCTACAGGGCCTTCATGGATCACATCTCAGGATAATCAAACCGCTGCGGTAACGGTAAATAGTTTCACTTTTGTGAATTTGCCCGGGTTAACCAGAACAATAAATCTTGCGAGTCCGGCAAAACTTCTTGTTTTTACAGATGGAGGTATTCAAACAACTTCTGCCGCTACTGCCGGTTATTCTATTGTAGATGTTGTAATAATGGTTAACGGAGGATTAATGGCTGACGGAGGGTTTAAACGAATCGGAGCATTAAACAATACCGGTCTTGTAAACAATCTTGGTTTCTGGTCTATGTCAGATTTTGTTTCTACCGTCAGCGGAAGTTTTACGCTTCCCGCAGGCACATATACGATTGATGTGAGGGCAAGACTTAATGGTGGTTCAAACGCAACTGTTGGAGGAAATAATCTTTCTGTGTTGCAGGGTATAATGCAAATTATGATCATTCAATAAACAATCAAATGAAAAAAATAATTTTTACCACACTAATAATTGCATCTTGTTATTTTGTAAACGCACAGGATGTGATGAAAGTTTTAAAGAGCAGGCAGACAGATCAGGTTGTTTTTATTCCTGATTCTGTTCCCCCTAATACAACATATCGTGTTGTTACAGATAAAAACTCCAAGGCGCTTGTACCTTTGACAGAAGAAGAGCGTAAAGCAGCGCTTGCAAAAAAGCCACTAAAACCTGCAACACCTGCAACAGCAAGAAAAGAAGGAGCTGAATAAAACTATCCTGGAATTTTACTTTTTCACTTTCTTCTTTTTCTTTTTTCCTTCCAATACAAGCGTTTTTGTTTTAAAATCAATAATAGCGTTGTATTTTTTTAAAATATCAGACCCCAAAACACCTTCAACGGGTTTTAATCCAATCATTTCATAAGATTGAACCACGTGGCTAAGATCAAGTAATATAGTGGTGTAATTTTCAATTTCTATTTTTCCTATTGAGAATTTCTCTAAAGTGGTTTGCTGAGACTGCATGGAGTTTGTACCTAAACCTGTAGATAAATTTTCGAGGTCTTTTATTTTTTCTTTTTTAAAATATTTTTTTATTCTTTCCTTATCAAACACAGTTCTTGAGGCTCCTGTATCCACTACAAGGTGTGCTGTTTTTCCGTTAATTTTAGAAAGTGCGGAAATGTGAAAGCCGTCTTTATCTATTTTTAAAACTTTAAGAGGAATTTTGCTGCGCATTTTTTTAATTTTTAAATGGTATTGATTTCACAAAGGTAAAGCAGATTTAATTGACGCCTTGATAATTTTTTTTGTGTAATTTGCGATTGGTGTTATAGCTAAGGTATTAAATATTTTTCACTAAAATAAAAACTGTGTATTACGGTTTATTTAAGAAAATAAAAGATGAATTGGCAAAATGCCTTAAAATTGAATCAGAAATCAGTTCTGTTAAAAATGTTTCGGGAGGTTGTATCAATCAGTGTTTTGAATTTGTTTTTGCTGAAAAAAAATTCTTTTTAAAAATAAATTCAATCAGAAAATTTCCGGGAATGTTTGCTGCCGAAGAAAAAGGGTTGCGTCTTTTGACAAATGCTTCGCCCTTACGCGTTCCGCTTCCGCTTATAAATGGCGAATCGGGAGATCACCAGTATCTTGTACTTTCCTATCTTGAAAAATCACTGGCAGATGAAAATTATTTTTCTTTATTGGGAAACGGTCTCGCTTTACTTCATAAAAATTCTTCAGCAGATTTTGGTCTTGATCTTGATAATTTTATTGGTGCTTTACCTCAGAAGAATTCTTCTTATTTAACATTTACTGATTTTTTTATCCATAACCGTATTGAGTTTCAATTGAAAATGGCTGTTAATTCTCATAGGCTGGAGAAGAAATGGGCGCGTAATGCAGAAGTCTTATTCTCAGAACTGCCAGCAATTATTCCGTCTGAAAAGCCTGCTCTTTTACATGGAGATCTTTGGTCAGGTAATGTAATGTGTACTGTAAATGGCCCCGCAGTTTTCGATCCGGCTGTTTATTACGGACATCGCGAATCTGATATTGCCATGACACTTTTATTCGGCGGATTTCCTGCTTCATTTTACAATGCCTATGAAAATGAATTTCCCCTTCAAAAAAACTGGAAGGAACGAACCGAAATCTTCAATCTTTACCCACTCCTGGTTCATCTTAATCTTTTTGGCGCTGCATACCTTTCGCAAATTGAAAGTTGCTTAAGAAAATTTTCCTGATACCAATTGTACTATTTAGTAGTCCCTCAAAAAGTCTTTTCAATTTTTGATTATACAAAGGATTTTCGACCTTCTTTTTCCTCCTTGTGTCGGAATTTTTTTGACTACGTTTTATGAAAATGAAGTCCCGCGCCCCGCCGTCAGCCAGCCCCACTTCTACAAGTGTATACTCACCATTGGTTTCAGCTGAGGTTTTTAAGAACGTAAAATAATCCTTTTGTTCAGGATTAAATATTTTGCAAATATCTTCCATAAAGAAATTTAATGTAAATTTATTTGATTTTTTTGTCGCGATAATTTTATGAGCAAGAGCTTATTGTTTCAGTTTTTTTCAAAATTCACTTACGATAAAAGAGTGTTTACGGTTGTGTTTTTTATTTTTTTGTATTCTAATTATTTTTCTCAACCCGAAAATCATTTATTTCCTTATTGCAAAGCCGGCGTATGGGGCTTTGCAGATTCGTCAGGAAAACTTATTGTAAAACCCGAATACCAGTTTGCAGGAGCTTTTTTTGATGGTATGGCGCTTGTGAAAAAGGACAATTTCTACGGTTATGTAAATGAAAAAGGAAAAGTTGTGATTCCGTTAAAAAATTCGCAGGCCGAAAATTTTTCAAACGGCTTCGCAAAAATTTCTGCGGCAAATGTGGTAAGTGTAATAGATAAAAACGGTAAAGAAGTTAGTTCCTCAAAGAAAAATGCTGAGGCAGAAGATAATCTTAAAAAAAAATTCAGCAAAAAGTATAACCGTTTTGTGATAATGGAAAATGGTTTGTTTCTCGCATTAAAGGATACACAGGTACTCGTTTCAAAAAAGGAAGGACAGACAGAAAAAAAAATAGTGCGCGATACGGTTTTACAGGCAGTGCTGGATATGAAGGGAAACGTAATTATTCCCTCTCATTTATGGAAAATAAAAATTCTCTGTTATGATTACCTGCTTGTTGAAAGTGAAAAGAACGCCTACCTCTATGCAAGAGACGGAAACATTGCTTTGCGCGATGTAAAATTTGTTTTTCCGTTTTCTGGAGGAACCTGGAGAATCCGGACGGAAGCGGCTCTGATCTATCTTGACAGCGCAAAAAATTTATTACTCTCGTTTAAGCCTGAGTACAATGAAGTGGGTAATTTTGTAAATGGAAGAGCAAGATTTTCAGTTATAAAAAGAGAACGGAGTTTTTTTGGGATTGTAAAAACCGATGGAACAGAAGTGATTGCGCCGCGTTATTCTTTTGTGGGCGATTTACATGAAGGGCATTATGTTGTTCAGGATAATAAAGGCCTGAGAGGAACTTTAGACACAAATGGTAAACCCGGAATTCCAATGGAATACTCTGTTGTTTGTCCTGTAAGCGAAGATTGTGCACTTACAAAAAAAGAGGGTGTGTGGAAATATGTTGACATAAAAGGAAAGGAGTTATTCAAAGCAAATTTTTCTTATTCACCTGTTGAAAATTCTGAATACCTGTTTGCTTCAGCCAAATATTTGAGTGGCGCGGAATTTTGTTTTCATGAAGGCCTCGCTGCATTTGAGAATAATGGGAAATTTGGTTTTATTAACAGGAATGGGGCATGTGCAATTGAAGCAACATTTGATTTTGCAGAACCTTTTCGTAATGGAATTGCTGCCGTTTACAAGAAGTCCGGCAGCGGAAATTATGAATGTATTTTTATTGACAAAAAAGGAAACGAGATCATTAAACTGCAAAGAGACTTTGATGCAAACTTTTTTGCAAAATCAATGCCTGGCACCAGCCCGGCTTTTGTAAAATATTTTTTGCACACTTCATTTGTGTTTGATGGAAAATCAGGCTGGATCATGTTGGATAAAAGCGGAAAAAAACTGACGGATAAAATTTTATCCGCAGTACATTCTGAAAGCTGGCTGAAGGGGATTTTTTTTTATGTTGCGCTTGAAAATGGAGAGTGGGTAATGATGCGATCTGATGGAAAAATATTTTCGGAAGATTAGCTTTTTATTAAAACTATAGTTTATACCAAAAGCATGCATAGTTGCTGAAATTTCGGCCAACCAGCAAAAAAAAGAAAGGAACACAGGTTTATCTTATATTAATTAGCCTTCTCTTTCGCTATTCTTAAAAGCCTTATCTTGCGTGAAATCTGACTACCCTCTTTTGTGAAGTACTTTGTGCCGATAATTTGTGTTTTTTTTCTTTTCAGTTTTCCTTCTGCTTTTACCTGTCAGAACAATAAACAGATCGACTCGCTCGAACAAAAATTAAACAGCAAAATACCCGATTCAACAAGGCTTGAAATTCTGAACTCTTTGGCAGGACTTTTTGTAGACATTGCTCCCGAAAAATCTTTGAAATGCGCTAACCAGCAATTGGCCTTTGCAAAGAAAATAAACAACAAGCAGAGCGAGGCTTACGCTTATTTAAATTTGGGTAACGCGGCTTTTACGCTTGGAGATTTTAAATCTTCACTTAATTATTACATTCAGGCAAGCAGCCTTCACGAAAAAAGCGGGTATAAAATTGGAATTGCCAACTGCTCAGGTTCTATTGGAAATGTTTATCTGGAACTTAATAAGCCAGATGAAGCGATAAAATATTTTAACCTTGCGTTAAGGATCTTTGAGGAATCAGGAAAAAAACGAGGGCAGGCGGCAACGCTTCTTGCAATAGGAAATGTTTATGGCGATAAGAAAGAACATGACAAGGCTATTGAATATTATCTCTCTTCTTTAAAACTTTTCAGAGAAGTAGGAGACAAACAATCTGAAGCTGTTAATCTTAATAATCTTGCGCAGCTATACGATTTTAAGAATGAAGACGAAGTTGCGCTCAGGTATGTAATGGATGCACTTGAAATTGACCAGGCAACCGGAAATTTGTACGATGCCTCTCTTACACTCTGTAACATTGGTGATATGTATACTAAAATGGGTAAGTATGAAAACGCAATTCAATCTTATCAGAAATCTTTGTTGGTAGGAAGGCAAATAGGCGCAAACGACAGGGTACTTGATGCCTGCAAAGGTCTTGCAAAGGTGTATAAAAGAACCGGCGAGTATAAGCCGGCCTTTGAAATGATGCAGTTGGCCGCCAGTCTTTCTGATACAATTTTTAATACAGAAAGTTCTAAGCAAATGGCAGAGATGCAGGCAAGATTTGAATCGGAAAAGAAAGAAAAAGAAATTGCTCTTCTCACAAAAGATAAAGAAATCAGCAGCCTCGAATTCATCAACAACAAGACAAAATTAAAAAAGCAGCAATGGCTGAGTTATTCTGTTATTGGCGGGCTTGCATTAATGGGGACTTTCTTTTTCTTTCTTTTCAGAAGTTTCAGGCAAAATCAGAAAGCTAATCGATTACTCGCAGAAAAAAATTCTCTGATAGAAGAGAAAAACAAAGAAATTACAGACAGCATTTTGTATGCAGAAAAAATTCAGCGCGCTATACTTCCGGCCCCCGATGAGTTTTCTAAACGCTTTCCTGATTCGTTTGTTCTTTTTAAACCAAAAGACATCGTAAGCGGAGATTTTTACTGGATCGTTGAAATGGATGAACTGATTTTTTATGCAACGGTTGATTGTACGGGTCATGGAGTTCCGGGCGGATTTATGAGTATGCTCGCTTCTTCTTTGCTGAATGAAATTGTTGTTGAAAAAAAAATCAAAGAGCCCGGAGAAATATTAGATCTGCTTCGTATAAAAATTATCATGTCGCTAAAGCAAACAGGAGCAAGCGGTGAGAATAAAGACGGAATGGATATGGTATTTTGTTGTTTTAATAAAAAAGAAAATTCGCTGACCTACGCTGGGGCTAACAATCCTTTGTGGTTGATACGTGAAGGAAAACTAACTGAATATACCGGGGATAAGCAACCCGTGGGAGTTACCGGCGGAAACGCAATACAATTCAATCAGAAAAAAATTCAGCTGCAAAGGAACGATGAAATTTTTACGTTTACAGATGGATACGCCGATCAGTTTGGCGGAGAAAAAGGCAAGAAGTTTAAATATGGTCCTTTGAAAGTTTTACTTACAGAAATATCTTCTAAACCAATGAGCGAACAAGGAAAGATCCTGGAACTAACATTAGAGAACTGGAAAGGAAACCGCGAACAAGTAGACGATATTCTTGCGATTGGATTAAGAATATAAAAAAAATATTTCGTAATTTTTTCAAATCCTGATCCTAATAATACGAACATCATAAAACAGCAAACTGATCAGGATTGATTTAATTTTTTTACCATAGTAAGTATAGTTGCAACGGCTACTGTTTCTCCTGTCTCATCAAAGACATCCACAAACCATTTTACAATTCCTTTTGCAATATCTTCTTCGTTCTTTTTTTCCTGGTCGGCTTTTTCTTTGCAGGTAAAACGTACGCAAATAGTAGAACCCGGATAAACAGGTTTTGTAAAACGGCATTCATCAATTCCGTAATTTAAAAGTACTGGCCCTTTAGGCGCATCTACAAAAAGTCCGGCCGCCCTGCTCAGAATAAAATATCCGTGGGCAACTCTTCCTGTAAAAATTGTTCCTTCCAGCGAGTTTGCATCCATGTGCGCGTAAAATTTATCGCCGCTTAATTCTGCAAA
>JACMLS010000239.1 GCA_014379485.1 Bacteroidia bacterium
ACCGGAATCATCGGATCAAAATTTCTTCCGGAATGGAAAAACAAAATTCTTTTTTTAGAAGAAGCAAAAGAAGAACCTTATAGTGTTGACCGGATGCTCACGCAAATGAAACTTGCCGGAATTTTAAAAAACATAAGCGGTTTTGTTTTTGGAAAATGTACCAAGTGCGATGCAGAAGAACCACAAAAATCATTTACGTTTATGCAGGTAATAGAACAACATATAAAACCATTGGGCATACCGGCCTTTTACGGAGGCATGACCGGGCACATTGAAAACAAATGGACTTTGCCTGTGGGAGGAATGGTGACGATGAATGCTGAAACGGGTGAGATTAAGTTGGTGGAGAGCGTGGTGATTTAGACACAGATTTCACTGATTGCGCAGATTGATTTTTTATTCATTTGGGGTTTAAAAAAGTATGAGTGTTTTTATGGCAGTAAGCTAAGAGTTACCAGCAATAATTATGACGAAATTTTCTCGTAAAAAAATTCGTGGCTTCGACAGAAAATTAAAACAGTTGGATAGATGGAAAAATTTCATTCTCACTTTTCCTGCCGACAACATTAATAAAACAGCCGGAGTAACTTTTAGAATTCATTTAAGTCCATTTATTTGGTTCGGCGACAAAAATCCGCATATTAAATTTCATAAACATTTATACAAAGCATACTTCGACATTTTACAAAAACTCAAGGGCAACAGAGATATTATTAATAATGATTTCAAGGTTCAGCTTTGGTTATATTATCCACGCACAGTTCGAAGCATAATTTTCGTCGGCCCTGAAGAACAATATCAAAAAAGGAATGGGCAAATTAAACCTAAAGAAACAAAGTTAATTCCTCCAAGACTTTTTGGTAATTACTTTGACGAATTTACCTTAAAAATTGGCGACGACAATATCTTTGAGTCTATTGACAATAATAACGAAAACACAGAGTGGTTAACGCACCGACAAGGTGACGTTTGGACGGTAGAATAAAGTACTGTTGGTAAAACACCTAAAAGAAATTAGTTGTTCAGCGGTTAAATGAAGCTTTGTGCCTCGGAAGCCGAACGAACGAAAAACCCTAAAACATCTAACCCCCCAAATAAAATTTCCTTAAATTAGCCTTACCAAAAAATCAACCTCCAATGAAAAAATTACTCCTCTCAATAATTCTCACCCTATTCTTCACACACACATTCTATTCCCAAACAACCTTCACCGGAAAACCAATGTACAACATTCTCACAAAGCGTGCCGGCGTTTATTTGGGCACTACTACTGTAGAATTGTTTCCGAACATTGCGCCCCTGCACACAAAAAACTTTGATAGTTTGGTAAGCACACAGTTTTTTGACAGTACTGCTTTTCACCGTGTTATTCCCGGTTTTATGATACAGGGCGGAGATCCGAATTCGAGATCCGGACCTAAATCTACCTGGGGCAACGGCGATACGTCTCAGCCTTGTGTAAACGCAGAGTTTACTGCGGCAAGGCATATTCGTGGAGCTCTTTCTGCTGCAAGAGATACGAATATTAACAGCGCCAATTCGCAATTTTTTATTTGCGTGGCTACTGCTGGCTGGTTAAACGGACAATATAGTGTTTACGGACGTGTAACTGCAGGAATGGATATTGTTGACTCGATCGTAAACTCGCCGCGCGATTCGGTTGACAATCCTTTGCAAAAAATTGAAATGTTTGTGACATATGTTGGTTCTAATGATTCTGTTCCTTTAGATCCGGTTCCCACGCTTCCTGCTTATGGGAGTGCCACGCAAAATTCTTTTGTTTCTATAAAATGGAATGCCGTAAGCGATGGGATCATTTACCACCTGGAAGTTTCTACCGATTCAAATTTTACCACGTTGTTTAAATCTGTAGATGTAGGGACAAACTTATATACCTGCACAGGCCTTACTGTAAGCAACACTTATTATTGGAGAGTAAAAACCAATAACGGTGGCAAATTCAGCAACTGGTCGCCTACCTGGTTTTTTATGAGAACGCCTGTTGGAATTGAAAATTATGCGGTGGTTCCAAATAAAATTCTTGTTTCACCAAATCCTTCTAATGGAATTTTTAATTTTTCAAATCTTGGTAAAGAAAATAGAATTGAGATCTATGATCTTACCGGGAAAATGATTTACCAGTCAGCGGCTAAAGGAAATGCTTGCAGTATTAACCTTAACGATAAGGAAGGCGGAATTTATTTTTACCGGGTTATTTCTGAGAAGAAAGAAATTCAGCAGGGAAAATTGATTCTCTACTAAAAACATTTATGCCACAAATTACACCAATTTACACAGATTGAGGGCACAGATTTTTCTTTCAATCTGCGAAAAAAATCTGTGGTAATCTGTGAGATCTGTGGCAAAAAAATAAATCTATGAATAAAATCCCCCTCGGAAAATCAAACCTCAGCATTGCTCCGCTCATTTTTGGCGGAAATGTTTTTGGCTGGACAGTAAATGAAAAAACTTCTTTTGAGTTGTTAGATGAATTTGTTGCCAACGGATTTAATTGTATTGACACAGCAGATATTTATTCTTTTTGGGTAGATGGAAATAAAGGCGGAGAATCTGAAACCATTATTGGAAACTGGTTTAAAAGATCTGGCAAAAGAAAAGAAATTGTTATTGCAACAAAAGTCGGCTATGCAATGCCCGGACAGAAAAATTGTTTAGCGCGCAGTTACATTTTAAAATCGGTTGACGAATCATTAAAAAGATTGCAGACAGATTATATTGATCTTTACCAATCTCATGTAGACGATGCTGAAACACCAATGGAAGGAACGCTTTCAACCTACAATGAGTTAATTAAAGCCGGAAAAGTATTAGAAATTGGCTGTTCTAATTTTTCTGCAAAGAGAATGGCAGAAGCAAAATTAATTGCTGAAAAAAATAATTTAAAAAATTATAGTACGTTACAAACCGGATATAATTTATACGACAGGGAAAAATACGAAGGCGATCAGCAACAGTATTGTGTTGAAAATAATATTTCTGTAATTCCTTATTTCTCTCTCGCCTCAGGCTTTCTGACCGGAAAATACAGAAGTAAAGAAGATGCAAAAGGAAAAGCCCGCGGTGGAAGAGTGGAAACTTATTTTACAGAAAAAGGATTTAAAATTTTAAATGCGCTTGATGTTGTGGCAAAGGAATACAATTGCAACCCCGCAGAAATTGCGCTCGCATGGCTCAGCGCACAACCCGGAATTGTTGCGCCAATTGCAAGCGCAACAAATCTAACTCAACTGAAAAGCCTTATGAAAAGCGTTTCAATTAAGTTAAGTCCGACTGCAATTGAAATGCTGAACGTTGCTTCAAACTAATACCAGTTGGAAATATAAAATGGCCCAAAGATGCGCAGTAATTTTTTGTTAAGACAATGAAAAAAAATGTTGTGCAGCGGTGCCTACAGAACATTTTTATGAAGCAGTATTAATAAAAAAGGACAAGCAGATTGGGTTATTTTATATTTCCAACTGGTATAAGGCAAAAAAAGAGATCACATTTCTGCAATCTCTTTTTTCACGAAAAATGTTTTTTTTATTAAGCCTTCACAAATTTTCTTTTTACAATTGTTCCGTTCATGTTTACCTCAGCAAAATAAACACCTGCTTCAAGCGTGGTAATATCCACATCAACAGAGCTAACATCGCTTTCGGGTTTTGAAGAATAAACTGTTTTACCCATCAGGTCAACAATTTTAATTTCGTTCAATTGATAAACGCTGCTTTTAAAAGTAACGCGGTTTGCTGCTGGAACCGGGCTAACGGAAAAAGAATTTTCAGCCTTCTCTGTTTCTGTTACACCTACTGCACAGGGCGTCGGGTTTAACCCGTGTGCCTGAAAATAGGTTGTAAAATCTGCCGCAGTATTTATTGGCCACATATCCTGTTCAAGGATTGTTTTATTTGGTGCAATTAAGATCATTGTAGGAAAAGCAGTAATTCCATAAGTAGTATGAAATGTTTGAGACCTGCCTGTTGCGCTGCCCTGCGTACCGCTGAATCCGATCGGGTATGGCCCTGTTGCATTCATATAACTTGCCTCCCAGCTGTGCATCACTGCATTATTATCGTCGCGGTTAATAGAAATAAATTCTATTTGTGAGCCCGGGCCATTGCAACCATAGTTTGTAAATGCCTGCCATAATTTTGGTGCGCAATTCTGACAAGGACCGCAGGTAGTAAACAAAAAATCTACCACAACATATTTACCGGCATTAAGCGAGGTAAATAAATCATAAGGATTTCCGTCAATGTCTGTGCCCGTAATATTTACGGCGGTGGTTAATGTTGTTTGTGCGGAAGCAAACTGAAAGCTAAGCGCGCAAACCGAAAGAGAAAGTAGTAGTTTTTTCATATGAGCTGGATTTAAGTGAAAATTAGTTTATACACAAGTGTAATCAATTAATCCTCTTAAAAGAAAAGACAAGAAAATAATAACATAGCATTATTAGGTTTAACAGCCCAAGAAAAAAAATATTAGCCGCTGCTTTGCTTTCATTCCGGTTTTCTTACGGGCCAAATCCTACGCTGATCAGGTCGTGAATATATTCTTTAGGGCTGTCAAGATCTTTCTGACCATATATGCGTATATACCATGAATCGGTTATAAACACAAAAGATTTAGTCAGGCCCATTGTAGGATAATCTGCTCTTGAAGCGCTGTCTATTTTACATTGAAGCGAATCTGAGAGCAAGCGCTCAAACTCTTTCCTGAACAGTTTTACTACCACATAATCTTGAGCCAAAGAACCATACGTGTCGGCACCATCTTCCGTACTGTCTATTTGTAAGGTTTTTGCTATTGGTTCATTTAGGCGTGCAGAATCTGCTTCGTTAAAAACTATAACAAAAAAACTCTTCCCGGCCGGTAACGGTAAAGTGTCTAAAACTCTTCTCTGCTCCACACGGTTCTCGGCAAAAACACTTTTCACATCCCTGTATGTTCCGCACGAGAGTAACAGCAAGGAAAAAACTATTGGTGCAAAAATTTTTATCATCCCGCTAAGGTAAATTCTTTCTGCTGTTCTAATGTCCGAAATACCTCGAGGAGATTTTTTTCTTTTTTTTCAGGTCTCCCGGTTTTGTATTAATGTACCAGATCTCACGAAAATGTGTATCGGTCAGCTGAATACTTATCTCAAGAAATTTTTTATCAAGCGAGTCACAATTAAAAGGCAAAACGAACTTATCTGAAAAAATTTTTAGGTCTTCAGAAAAAATTAATTTTCCGTTATAGTCTTTGGCGTTTGATCTTTCAGAAACATTTATCCTGAATATCAAACGATCATCGCAAGACTGCACAATTTTTAAAGAGTCAGTATCCAGGTACAGACATTTTGTTTTTGCACCTTTACCGGCAATGTCAAGCATGCTGCCGCAACTTGTTATAAGAAAAAGGCAGAAAAGACCAGCTATTTTTTTCACGTGCCTGGTTTTTGTTTAAGCTGCAACTAATTCCTTTTCTTCCTTAAAATCTTTTCTATTCACGGCAACATATTCGCCTTCCATAGGAATTAGTTTTTTTCTATCGAGGTAAATTTTTTCTGCGGTTGAAGGACTTCCGAATACAACTTTAAATTTTTGTTTCCAGCTTTTTTCGCAGCGAACAGAGTTTGCAATTTTTTTCATCGGATAAAAAAGAGAACTTCCAACGCCGCTACCGCCGTGCGTATCTGCAACACCGAATTCTATTTTTGATTCGTCTGCATCTTTTATAAAAGTGCCGAACAGAATATCCCAGAAAGCAAAAAGTTTTCCAAAATTCTTATCCATATGCTCTTGGTGTTTTGAATGGTGAATGCGGTGCGAGTGCGGTGTAACAAAAATATACTCGAGCCAACCTAATTTACCAATGAATTCTGTGTGAATTACTAAGTTGTATAAACCCGTAACGAGCAGAATCGGCAACACCATATTCGGATCAAATCCTAAAAAAGAAAAAACAGAATAACCCGCAATATTAAATACCGGAACTAAAAAAGATGCACGCAAGCCCACAGTTATATTATATGTTTCGCTTGAGTGATGAACGATGTGCGCAGTCCACATTAAATTTACTTTGTGGCTGATGCGGTGATACCAGTAATCGAAAAAATCAATAGCGAAAAACAACACTATAAAAGCGGTAATGCTATGATTATTGAAAGTAAAAAACGAATGCTCTTTATAGATCCAGTAAAAAAGCGGAAGTGCAATAAAGGTGCAGATGAATTCAGAAAAAACAGTTAAACCACCAAGTACTGAGTTTACAATTGTATTTCTGAATTTGTAAACGTTGTTGCCGGTAATTTTTCCGGCAGCCCATTCAATTCCTAAAAGGATTACGAGTATTATAGTGAGTGTGAGTTCCATTTTGTTTTTTTTGTTTGCCAGAAGCAAAGCAGACTTTGCAACTTTTACTGCTGGTTGCGCTTGTTTTTGGTTTTTATTCTGGAAACAAAACGCGGATTTTTAATAGGACTAAAAAAAAACCCGTTATGGTTTTCCTGCGCAGCGGCAGAGACTCAT
>JACMLS010000240.1 GCA_014379485.1 Bacteroidia bacterium
AATTCAATAATATGGTACTTGAAAAATTTGCAGTAAAAGAAAAAAAAGACACCCGCTCAGGTTTTGGCGCCGGACTGTTAGAACTCGGCAAAACAAATGAGAATGTGGTTGCGCTTTGTGCCGATCTTACCGGATCATTAAAAATGGATGCTTTTCAAAAAGAATTTCCGAAACGTTTTATACAAGTAGGCATTGCCGAAGCTAATATGATTGGCATTGCCGCCGGTTTAACCATTGGCGGAAAAATTCCTTTTACCGGCACCTTTGCAAATTTTTCTACCGGGAGGGTTTATGATCAGATTCGCCAAAGCGTTGCGTATAGCGGAAAAAATGTTAAGATCTGCGCATCGCACGCAGGCCTTACTTTAGGAGAAGACGGAGCAACACACCAGATTCTTGAAGACATTGGTTTAATGAAAATGCTGCCGCACATGACGGTAATAAATCCTTGCGACTACAATCAAACAAAAGCAGCTACGCTTGCCATTGCAGACTGGCACGGGCCCGTGTATTTACGTTTTGGCAGACCAAGCGTTCCTGTTTTTACGCCCGCCGATCAGAAATTTGAAGTGGGTAAAGCAATTACTTTTCAGGAAGGAACAGACGTTTCTATTTTTGCAACCGGGCATTTGGTTTGGAAAGCAATTGAAGCCTGCCAGATTCTTTCTGAAAAAGGAATCAGCGCAGAAATAATAAACATACACACCATAAAACCTTTAGACAACGAAGCAATTATAAAGTCTGTAAAGAAAACAGGTTGTGTTGTGAGTGCAGAAGAACACCAGATGAACGGCGGACTTGGAGACAGCATTGCGCAATTACTCTCGCGCAATTTGCCAACACCGCAGGAGTTTGTTGCTGTAAACGATTCTTTTGGCGAAAGCGGAACGCCCGATGAGCTGATGAAAAAATACGGTTTGGAAGCTGTGAATATTGTTGAAGCTGCACTAAAGGTGATTGCTAGGAAAAGTTGATCAGTTTGAATTCATCTTTTATCATGTAAACTATTATGTCTTTATACATCTAAATTATGGAGGCAGTTGATCAGCACGAAATAAAAGAAACTCGAGGAAAGCGTATTTTTGGAGGAATAGGCAGTCTTTTGATGGCATCGTTTTTCTTTTTGTGTGCACTTGGAAGCCATGATCTAAATGACATTACAGAAAGTGATTTAACTGGATTAGAAGGAATTTTACTGCAAAATCCGAAAATCGTAGAAATAGGCAAAGGAAACAGCCCAGCTCTCGTAATTAAATTGAGAGAATATCCCGGCATTCGGTTTGAAAATTTAGGTATTGACTACGAAAACACGTATGTAAAAGAAGTGATGAAAAAGCTTGTTGAAGGCGATACTGTTATTTTGAAAGTTCTAAAGCATGACTACGAAACCAAACTCGCTAAAATTAAGTCTCGAAATTTTATGGAGAGGCTCAGTGACCCATCTGACTTAATATCCATGTACGGTTTAATTAAAGGAGATGAGAATTTCGTGGATTTCAAATCTCTTCAATCAGATTTAAGCGTTCATGTACCTTTTGGTAGGTTTTTTGGTTGGATAACAATAATAGTTCTTTTTGTTCTTGGTATAGCCGCCTTATTTTTTAAGAGAACGAAGATCAAAAAGGCAATTTGAATTTTCCCAATCCGAATCATCCTGGAACACCTTTTCTCAAAAAAAGAAAAAAACAATAATACGCGTTTCCACAAATCATTGATTCATAAAAAATTTAGAGGAACACTGATAACACAGATTTAATTGATTTTCGCTGATCAAATTTTCTTATGTGTCCTTATGTTTCTCATATGTTTCAAAGAAGGGAACGCGGATGATGCGGATTTAGCTGATTTACACGGATAAAATTTTTCTATTGTGCTCTGTTGTTTCTATTGTGGTTAAAAAAAGCGTGAATTCCCTGAAAAATTATTCCCCTCTGATTTTGCAATTGAGTTTCCCCGCTTGCAACAAATTCTCTTTTCGGGAAAAACAAGCACTTTTTTTATTTCTCAATTAATTGAT
>JACMLS010000241.1 GCA_014379485.1 Bacteroidia bacterium
AATTCAATAAACTCACTCAAACATATTTATCCTCACCAAAATCATCCAATTTTTTCACGCTTACTAATTTTAATTGTTTTTCTATCTGCTCTTTCCACTGCTCTCTTTTACTCACCACAAAAAGTTCTCTTACGTTTTCATACGTTACCGTCTCAATTCCTCTCTGAAAAGGATTGGCTGGTTCATTGAGCCGCAATTCCTGCAGATCAGAAAGTAAAACAGTGCGGCTGCAGGCAGTTTGCTTTGATGGAGCAGAGATGTACAGCAATTTGTCTTCGTACAGGTAAAGATTTCCTTCAATCAGATCTACATTAAAATGCCGCGCAGGAGTTGAATAAATTATTTTTCCGTCCGGAAGTTTGGATGCAATTTTTTTATTTATGCGATTGCTTAATCTTATGATGCGTGTGGCGAGTGCCAATACGGTGGTTGCAATTATTAAAATTAAGCGAATCATTTAGAATTTAGATTAATCTAAAGATACGCTATTTGATTTATTGGCCGCTCATCCTGATTTTTCGCATAGTTCAGCCGATGCAATAAAAGCGGCATACTCCTCAGCATAAGTAACCTTGCGGTGATGTTCTTCCTGATTATAAATATATTTCCTGACCCTTTCCAGGTCATCATCCTTATTGATTGACTCGCCCCAGTAATCATCCTGCCATTCAAATTTTTGCGCAGTGAGTTTATTTTTGTTTATCCAGAATGAAGACTCGCCTTTTATTAAATTCATGATTTGTGCAATGCTGTGCGTGGGGTCCATTGAAATCAGGCAATGCACATGATCAGTATAACCGTTAACGCAATCAATATGAATTCCTTTTGCTTTGGCATTTTCCCTGATATGGTCGAATACTTTTTGGCGGATATCGTTTTGCAAATAGTGAACATGGTTTTTGGTTGTCCAAACGAAATGAATATAAACTTTTAAATAGCCCATTTTAAATTTTATTATATTTTATTTTTTTGCAAATGAATGGATTTAATTTTTTAAGTCAAAATTATTTTTCCATAATTAAAAAAATGTGCAGCTAAATTGCGGATGGAATTTGATCAGGCGCATGCCGGTTCGGGGCTAAAGCCCTAAAATGCTGGGGTACGCGTAATCCGCCGACATGAAGGTCGGGGAAATTGATTTTCAATTTCAGGGGATTCCGGTTTCAGTGATTGCGCCTGAAATAATTCGGGGAAATTGACTTGAAACCAATTTCAGTGATTTTTGGAATGAATGATTTTCGCGGCTGGTTTTGGAAATAATTCCATCGGAAATAATTCAATTTCCCCGAACTTCAGGTCGGCGGTGAGGCCAATATGCGTTTAGTTTTGGGTTTAATTTCCCGGCGGAATATAATCTCCGCAATTTTTTTAATTTTGCGCATAATGAATTGCGACGACATCGCGATTTAAAATTAATTTACTATGGTAAAAAATAAACTCAAATTCCATTTCATAATTATTTTCAGTATATTTTTTGTTTCAAAAATCATTTACGGCCAATCAGTTCCCGATAATTATTTTAACGGAAGTTTAAAATGGAGAATGATCGGACCGCATCGTGGCGGAAGAACGGTGGGTGCTGTAGGAGTTCCTTCGCAACCAAATGTTTTTTACATTGGCGTAAACAACGGTGGTGTTTGGAAGACCACTGATTTTGGAAGAACATGGGTGCCGGTTTTTGATGAGATGCCTACTGGTTCTGTGGGCGATGTGGCGGTTGCTCATTCAAATGCAAATACAGTTTATGTGGGTTGTGGCGAGGGTTTGCAGCGGCCCGATCTTTCTGTGGGCGATGGAATGTACAAATCTACTGATGCAGGAAAGACCTGGAAAAATATTGGATTGAAAGATGCGCAACAAATTGGTGGTATTGCTATTGATGCAAAAAACGAAAACCGTGTTTTTGTTGCTGCACTCGGCCATCCTTACGGAGCAAATACAGAACGTGGAATTTTCAGGAGCACTGATGGTGGAACTACGTGGGAGAAAGTATTGTACATAGATGAGAACACTGGAGCGGTGCAGGTAACAATTGATCCGAACAATGCACAAATTGTTTATGCAGATCTTTGGGCAAACAGATTAGCACCCTGGGAGAACGGAACTTTTGCAGGAAAAGAAAGTGGTTTGTATAAATCTGTTGACGGAGGAACTACCTGGAAAAAATTAAGTAAAGGTTTACCAACAACAGAACAAGGTTTAGGAAGAATTGGTTTTTGTATTGCGCCAAAAAATTCAAATCGTTTGTACGCAACTGTTGATGCAGGAAAACTGGGAGGCATTTACAG
>JACMLS010000242.1 GCA_014379485.1 Bacteroidia bacterium
AACAGCCGTAATTCTTGTTTTGCTCACACCGTTGTTAATGATATAATCTACAGCGGTTTTGGCTCTTTTTTCAGAAAGTTTAAGGTTAAAATTATCATCTGCCTTAGAATCTGTGTGCGAACTTAATTCCATGCTCAGATCTTTATTGTCTTTCATGATCTTAACCACCTTGTCAAGCACCTGCTGGCCGGCCTGATTAAATTTCCAGTCGCCGCTTGCATAATAAACATTTTCAATAATTGTTATACTGTCTTTTTGGGCCTGCTGGTTTTTTAACTCCAGCACTTCCAGCCACGGATCGTCTACAAACATTTCTGAAAGTATATTTTTATCTGCGGCAAGCAGGTTATAACGGAAATTATTTTTTCGCCTTAGTTCTTTTATGATCTTGCCATTCTTGTCAGCAATATAGATTTTATCAAAATTTCCAATTGCCGGATCCTCAACATCCATAGAGATGAGATAGTTTTTGGAGGCCGGCAGGTTTTTAAATGTAAAACTTCCGTCTTTGCCGGTTGTTGTTTCATTTATTTTCATTCCTTTTTCGTCAAGCAGAAAAACTTTAGTGCCCGGCAATGCTTTTTTATCGGGGTCTAATGCTTTACCAGAAAGGTCCATTACCAGGTCTTTGTCTTCTGCATTCATTTCACTAAGAAAATTTTTATCTGCAGAAAGAACAGAGAATTTGAATTGGTTTTTGCCGTGCGCTGTAATTACTTTTATTTCTTTACCGTCTTTATTGGTAATAATGATTCTTGTGTTTTCCGGAAGCGGGGTATCGCTTGCTTCCATTTCAATCATGTAATTACTTCCGGCAGGTAAATTTCTGAATGCAAAAGACCCGAAGGAATTGGTAGTTGTTTCTTCAATAACATGGCCTTTTTCATCTTTTAAAATTAGTTTAGCGTTGGCAAGCGCCTGTGTTTTGGTATCGCCAAACAAAACATTTCCGGCAAGTGTAATGTCGTTATCATCTTCAATTTCAGGTTTGGAATTGTCTGTAAGCGGAAGACCAAGAAAAACAAATCTGCCAAACTTATCATCTTTTTTTGTTACGCGCATTATGTCTCCTTTATCGTTAGAAAAATAATAGCGCGGATAATCTGTAAAGCCCGGATCTGATTCATCCATCTTTACCATATAATTTTTACCGGGTTCAAGATTATCAAATTTAAAATAACCCTTATCGTCTGTTCTTGTTTCTCCGGCTTTTGTACCGTCTGCTTCAAGCAATATTACTTTTTGTTTTTTAGCGGTGTTGGCAGTATCTATCGCATTCAACACAAAACCATCAAGCATCAGTGACTTGGGCGTAAATTTAAATTTATAAATATCATCAGATCCTTTTCCGCCGGGTCTGTCAGAAGAAAAATAGCCTTCTTTATCATTGGTAAAAAATATTCCAATATCATCTGTAATATCATTGATCCCGAGTCCTTCGTTTCTTTTCATGATCCATTTACCTGAAACCTGGTACGCGCTAAAAATATCCATACCACCAAAGCCCGGCAAACCATCAGAAGAAAAAAACAAAATACCATCACTTCTAATAAAGGGAAATTCTTCGTTTCCACTTGTGTTTATGTCGGCTCCGCAATTTACCGGCGGGCCCCAGTCTGTTCCGTTTTTTTTGCAGTAATAAAGATCCATTGCGCCAAAACCGCCTGGTTTGTCACTGCAAAAAAACAGCCATTGCCCGTCGTCAGAAATACTGGGGTGTGCTACAGAATAAGAGTTGTCGTCAAAAGCCAGTGCAAGTTCTTTTTTAAGACTGCTGCCATTTAATTCTGACGTGTAAATTTTTGCACGGTTAACAAATCCTTTGTCTTTTTTATCTACCGTATATTTTACGCGGGTATAATAAATGGAGTTTCCGTCTTTAGAAAAACAGACAGGCCCGTCGTGATAATTACTGTTTAATTTTTTAGAAAAGCTCTGTGGCTTACCGGTATCGCCGTTTTTTAATTCTGCTGAATACACATTTAAAAATGGCTGGCCGTTAAAATCATAATGATTAAAGTTAATAAGGTCGTTTTCTTTTTCTCCAACAAAAACAAGTTTGTTTTTCCATACTACCGGGCAGAATTCTGATTTTTCTGTATTTAT
>JACMLS010000243.1 GCA_014379485.1 Bacteroidia bacterium
GGACAAGATGAAAAAGTGGTAGCCAAAGCTTTTAAGGAAGTACAAATGCCCGAACGGAAACTCACAAGGCGCCAGCAGTTTAAGGCCTTTCGTTTAGATACTTTGTTTACACTTCTTTATGAGTCGGGCGCATTTAACGGAAATGTTTTAGTGGCACAAAACGATACTATCATTTTTCAGAAAAGTTTTGGACACGCAGATAAAGATGCAGGAATTTTATTGCACGACAGTTCTTCTTTTCAGTTGGCTTCGGTTTCAAAAACAATTACAGCCGCATCAGTTTTAATTTTGGTAGACAAAGGGGTTTTGAGTTTAGAAGACCCGGTTACAAAATATATTGACAGTTTTCCATGGCCCAAAGTAAAGATCAAACACCTGCTTTCGCACCGCAGCGGTTTGCAGAATTACATTTATCTCTGCTCGCCCATGTGTAAAGAAAGAAACAACGTTCCTTTTTGTAATGAAGAAATGCTTTGTCTTTTTGATTCTGCCAGAGCAAAAGAATTTTTTAAACCCGATGAGCAGTTTAGCTACAACAACACCAATTATTTTTTGCTCGCAAGTATTGTTGAACGTTCAACCGGAATTACGTTTGAACAATTTGTAAACTCGCGTATTTTTAAACCGCTGGGTATGAAAAATACTTTTTTATGTTCTGATACAGCAAAACTTCATAGCTACAGAAACACAAAAGGCTATACGTTTAAATGGGATCGCGTACAATTTGATCCGTACGACGGAGTTTTTGGCGATAAAGGTGTTTACAGCTCTACCACAGATCTTTTACTTTTTGCCAACGCTTATTTTAATGGAAAACTTTTTTCTCAGAAAATTTTAAAAGACGCTACCAGTCCTCACAGCCCCGAAGACAAAACGCACAACTATGGCTACGGCTGGAGAATGGTAAATTTTGAAAACAACAATCCTGAAAAACTTATTTTTCATAACGGCTGGTGGCACGGTTACCGCACGGCTTTTCAGCGCAGGTTAAAAGATAATACTACTGTAATAATTCTAAGTAACCGTTTAAATAAATCTGTTTACAGCACCTGGCGTGTTTATAAAGCGCTTGATGGTGCTACCGATACAACAGGTTTACATTTGCAGTTGAAGAAAGAAGATGACGGGGAATAGAAAGTCCGTTGAGTCATTAAAAAAGTCCGGGAGTCCGGAGTTCGCAAGTCTGTAATCCAAAAAAGTCTGTCAGTGTAAAGTCAAAAGCAATGTCAGGAAATAAATTCATAACACCATTTAGTGAGGGAGTTGGCAAGTCAGTAAGTCGCAATTCCTGTCTGAAAATAAACTCATCAAACTATTTGTTCAGGAGCTGTCATCCCGAACTGTAGGAAGATTAATGATTTCACTTGTATTTGAACAATTTGCATAAGGAAGGAAAAGTTTCTTTTATTTTATTTTCTTCCCACTTTTTTCCTGTCAATTTAGGTTCTTTCAGACTGATTGGTTTCATCAAGTCTGAAGTTTTCTCTTCATAAACCTGCTCTGCCAAAAAATAAAGTTCTTCAAGTTGTGGCTCTTCATTAAATAATTGAACCAAATTATTCTCGTCCATTTTTTTTATAGTATTAAA
>JACMLS010000244.1 GCA_014379485.1 Bacteroidia bacterium
GGTTTATTTTATTACGGGTAGGTGGAGCGCTTTCTTTATACTTGTTGTTCAGCTTATTGTTTCCAAAAGAAAAAGTAGAAAAGAAAGATCTATTTACTTTATTTCTATGCGGACTTTTTGGAGTAGCAATTAACCAGCTGCTTTTTTTTGAAGGGCTAAGTATTACCACTCCTATAAATGCTGGAATTGTCATGATCACTGCACCTATTATGGTTTTAATCAGTGCCAACATTATGCTGAAAGAGAGAATCACTTTTTTAAGACTCACAGGGATTTTATTAGGGGTTTTTGGAGCCATTTTTTTGATCAGTTCCGGCAAAAAAGTAGGGTTTAATTCGAGCACAGCATTAGGAGATTCTTTTATATTAATCAATGCCGCATCATTTGCCGTTTACATGGTGATAGTTAAACCTCTCATGGCAAAATACCAAACCATTACGGTATTAAAATACGTTTTCTTGTTCGGCTTTCTGGTTGTCATTCCTTTTGGTGCTTCCCAAACCTTTGCGGTAGATTGGCAAAACATACCTCCTAAGATCTGGTTAGCGATTTCGTTTGTTGTGATTGCCACTACTTTTTTTGCTTATTCGCTCAATACGTTTGCACTAAAAATTCTCAGCCCTTCTATTGTCAGTATTTACATTTATCTTCAGCCGATACTCGCAACAGCTATCGCTCTTTATTATGGAAAAGATGAATTGACATGGATTAAAATACTCTCTTCTGTTATGATCTTTACAGGAGTATATTTGGTGAGCAGGTCGCCTATAAAAACTTATAAATAGCATTATCGCAGATAGTTTATATTTTTGCTGCTATAAACTTATAGAATGCTGAAATCAATGACAGGTTTTGGAAAAAGCCAAAACGAAAACGGGACTAAAAAAATCGCTGTAGAGCTCCGCTCACTTAACAGTAAGTCAATGGATCTCAGCATTCGAATTCCTTTAGCCTACAGAGAAAAAGAAAATGAACTACGGGCTTTACTTACCAAAAAGCTGGAGCGTGGCAAAGTAGATTTTTCCGTTTTTATAGAGTCTGCTGAACTAGAAAATGGACTTCAACTGAACAAAGAAAGAGCAAAAACGTACCATGCTATTTTAAAAACGCTGTCCGAAGAACTAAACGAAACAGACCAGGTTCTTCTGCCTCTGGTGATGAGGATGCCTGATCTTTTTAAAACAGAAAGGCCGGAAGCAGATACAGAAGAATGGGAAAAAATCATGAAATGTGCTGAAACCGCAGTTGAAAATTTAAATCAATTCCGCAACGATGAGGGAAAAGCATTAACCGTTGAAGTAAAAAACAGGATTGAAAATATTCAACGTTTTCTGAAAACCATTGAAGAAGGGGATGCAAAAAGAGCGGTAAGTGTAAAAGAACGGCTGCTAAAAGGAATATCTGAAATTGTTGAAAAAGAAAAAATAGACGAAAACAGGTTGGAACAGGAGTTGATCTATTACCTCGAAAAAATGGATGTGACCGAAGAGAAAGTAAGACTAAAAACCCATTGCGATTATTTCCTGGAAACAATGAAAGAAGAATCTTCGGGAAGGAAATTAGGTTTTATATCCCAGGAAATTGGAAGAGAGATCAATACAATTGGCTCTAAAGCAAACGATGTAACCATTCAAAAGCTGGTGGTACAGATGAAAGATGAGCTGGAAAAAATAAAAGAACAGTTGCTTAACGTTTTATA
>JACMLS010000245.1 GCA_014379485.1 Bacteroidia bacterium
GTCGAGCATGTCGGCCCGCACCATGCTTATTTCATCGATAACGAGTAATTCGAGATTTCTGAAAATAGCGAGCCGCTGTGAATTATACTTCAGGGCAGGAAGATTTTTTGTTGTGTCGATCGCTCCGCCTTCTTTAAGAGCAGGTACAAAAGGTGTGAACGCGAATTGAAAAAATGAATGGATGGTAGAACCTCCCGCGTTGATGGCAGCCACACCTGTTGGCGCGACCACAGCCATTTGTTTAAAGGTATTCTGGCGGATGTATTTTAGCAAAGTGGTTTTACCTGTTCCGGCTTTACCAGTTAAAAAAATAATCTGGTTGGTTTGATTAACAAAACTTAAAACCTGTTCAAACTGTGGACTTATTTCTATGGGACCCATTCAGGAACAAAGTAAGTAAAAATAAAAATGACTGCTTCTCAAATTAAGAGTTTTCTTAACTTTAACTTATGAACGATTACACAATTTATTGCGCGGGAGAATTTGTTTCAACAAAGCAAAAACTGAAGGTTACAAATAAATATACCGGGAAAACTTACGCCACTACTTACCTGGCAGACCAGCAGCTGCTTGATAAAGCCGTTAAGGCGGCACAAAAAGCAAAACACACCTGTGCAGACTTGAGTCTCATGAAAAATTTGAAGCGCTAAAGTTTATTTCTGAAACTCTTCAAAAAAACAAAAACGATTTAGGAAAGATTCTCAGCATTGAAAGTGCGAAGCCTCTCATGTATGCCATTGCAGAAATTGAACGTGCTGCACAAACTTTTTTAATTGCAGCTGAAGAAAGCAAACGGTTGCCCGGAGGGTACATGAGTTTAGACTGGACAGAAAACGGCAAAAACAAGGAGGGCATCATCCGTTATTTTCCAGCGGGAATTGTGGCGGGCATCTCTCCATTTAATTTTCCGATGAATCTGGCAGTACACAAAATAGCGCCGGCTATTGCGGCTGGATGTCCTATTATTTTAAAGCCCGCTTCAGCCACACCTCTTTCAACTCTTGCACTTGCGAGAATCATTGCAAAGGCTGGTCTGCCGAAAGGAGCGGTGTCGATCCTGCCCATGGACCGAAAAACCGGAAACCTGCTGGTGACCGATGATAGGATCCAACTACTGAGTTTTACCGGTTCACCTGAAATTGGGTGGGAGCTAAAAAAACAAAGCGGAAAAAAGAAGGTTGTTCTTGAACTGGGTGGCAACGCCGGGGTAATTGTTTCGCAAACAGTGGAGGCTGAAAAGATTATAGACATGTGTCTAAACGGCGCATTCTCTTACAGCGGACAAATTTGTATCCACGCGCAGCGGTTTTTTGTTCATGCAGACAAATACGAACAATTTATTTCGCTCATGATGACCGCGGCAAAAAAACTTAAAGAAGGTGATCCACTAAAGGCGGATACGAAGATCTCAGTGATGATAGATGAGGAAAACGCGAAGCGTGTGGAAGAATGGGTGAATGAAGCCATTAAACAAGGAGCGAAACTCATTTGCGGAGGAAAAAGAAAGGGAAACTTTTATCTGCCAACAATTTTAACCGGCACAAAAGCTGGCATGAAAGTTTATGATGAAGAAGTCTTCGGGCCGGTGATCTGCATCGAAAAATTTAGAACCTTTGAAGAAGCTGTCACGAAAATTAACGACACACGTTTTGGACTTCAGTGCGGCGTTTTTACAGATTCGGTGAAGGAATTAAATTACGCGTTCAAACATATTGAGACTGGCGGAATCATCCACAACGATGTTCCAACACTAAGGTTTGACCAAATGCCTTATGGTGGTATTAAAGACAGCGGTTTGGGAAGGGAGGGTGTCAAATACGCGATCATGGATATGATGGAGGCCAAAGTTTTAGTTAAATAGTATTGGAAATCATCGGGAATTTATTATTTTTATTTACAGTTTCTTTTTGTTGTTAACTAAAAAGCCCAGCCCATGAAAAAAATCTACAAAAAATTTATGATGCTTTCTGTTGGTTTATTTTTACATAACACCAACAATGCGCAGTGCGCCGTTCAAAACTCAGGCGGATCTTCCATTAATATGTTTACA
>JACMLS010000246.1 GCA_014379485.1 Bacteroidia bacterium
GATGAGCAGCGCATGATGCTGATGGGATTAAAACGCTTTACCAAATCAGAACCATTTAACAGCAAAGAAGCCAGGAGAAGAATTGCAGCAAAACTGATTGAAGAGAATAAATACTGTTTTTAGATTTCCGACTTTCATAACCATATGAGACACATAGAACACAATAGAGAAAAATTATTCTATTGTGCTCTATTGCTTCTATTGTGGTTCAATTTTCAGGAAGATCTGTACGCAATATCGTGATAGGCCTTTGTGTAAGCTCCCAGAAAAATTCTTGAGTAGCAACGAATGAGCGAAAGCCCGCAGATAATAAAACTGGATGCGGTGAAAAAAGCAAGTACCGGCTGATCTTCGTGAATATGACTGAACATAAGATCTTCTCCAATAAAAGTTGGCGTAATCGGAAATCCGGCCAAACCAAGGCAGGCGATTAAAAACACAATAGCTATTCCGGGATATTTGTAAGAATAACCGTGAAATTGTTTGAGGTTAATTTCGTTTCCTTCCAATGATCTTAATCTGTACAGCAAAAAGAAACCAAGCAGACCAGATACTACCACACCACTCAGGTAAAATACGGTTTGACTTCTTTCAAAATTATCGTTGAGCGCAATTGCAAGTGCAACCCATAAATGATTCATGATCACCAATACCCAGGCCATAAAAACGTTTTCTCTTTCTGTGTACGATTTTAATACCATGATCAAACCTATTCCACCAAAAACGGTGGGTAAATAATGATGCAGGCCTTCGGGAATTATATCCTTATCAAATAAACAGAACATACCACCTGCATAAACCAACACAAAGAAAATAATTGCAGCTTTAAGGGTTAGAAAATTAAACAGTTTGGCTGCAACAGTTAATGGTTTTAAAAATGCCAGATACATAAAACGATCAAGGTTCCATTCTTTTATACTTAACATATAAAAAGTATAAATGATCTTTTTTGGAAAAAGCTTTGAGAATTTATTTTCTCTGGGAACAAAATTATAAAACTGTTCATGAATCAGATAGTTTAGCATTGAAGGAGAAACCAACAGCTGATAGGTTCTTAATAGCGCATTTCCGGCAAAATGAATGAGTGCAAGTATTTCCAGTCCAAGAGCCACCTCAATAAAAATTAACCCGATCTGGGCAATGGAAGAATAAGCGATCTGGCTTTTTACTGATGATTGAACTCTGGCAGTGAATGAAGCAATTACACTGGTAACAAGCCCTGCGCTGATAATTAAAATTCTGATAGACCACTGATGCTCCCACAATTGAAATGTGCGTAACAGGATAAAAACTCCCAGGTGAACAGAAAGCGATCCGTAAAAAATTGCGCTTGATGGTGTGGGCCCCTCCATAGCTCTTGGCAACCAGGATGAAAAAGGAATCTGCGCAGATTTTACAGCAGCTGCAATTAAGAACATGAATGAAATAAAAAAACCCATCAGCGCCTGCGTTTCAAGACGCGATGCAACAAGTGCATCATCGTGAATTTTTAAAAAAGTAATATTCTCATTCCATAAATGATGGCTTAACCACATGGCAAGAATTAAAGCCGCGTCTCCAACCCTGTAAACAGAAAAAACTTTTATTGAATTTCTTACCGGCAAATACCTGTCGCGGAAATACCCCACCAATAAAAACGAAGAAATGCCGATGATCTCCCAACCAATAAAAAGAGTTTCCAGGTTACCTGAAAGAACTGCCACATTGTATCCGGAAAAAAAGAAAAGTATGGTATTAAAAAAACGTTTGTACCCGGCTTCCAGGTGCATATAGAAACGGCTGAAAACAGCAACAAGAAATGTAAGAAAGGAACCTACACACACGTAAACAGCAGTGATCTTATCAAAAAACAGGTCAATAAAAAATTCAAAATGATCTGTCTTATAAACCACTAACTGTTTAATATCAAGCGTAGGGTGCCCAATAATTAACCAGTAAACAAAAAAGGCGAACGATCCAAGCAAATGAATTCCTGCTGTAAAAAAAACAATCCGCGAAATCAGTGTTTCTTTTTTCCTGGGAATCAGCAAGCTTATAAAAAATCCCAGCAAGGGCAAAAGAATAAAAAATTGAAGTAGCTCTTTCATAATACTATTATTTAATTGAATACACTGGTAAATGTTCATGCTCAGCTTCAAACACAGGTTCAAAATCTGTTTTAGACTCAAGGGTTTTCTGCAGCGGAATGTATTTTGTGAAACTACCGTTTCTGAAAATAAAAAACTCCTGCGTTTCCGGGTTTACAGCAACAATATTAACCCATTCATTAATGTACCATTCATATATTTCAGGCGTAGATTGAATGGCCTTTAAAACCATTTCAGGAAAATGCTCAACAATAACAAGCAAACGAACAGGGTCATGCACTTCAATCATTTGAAGCGGAAGACCCGGACGCAGATCACCATCAACGCTGTTAGCAACCCCGATGAGCCCCATTACATTGTGCGGCAGCTTAGTGCCCGCCCCCAGTTTATAATTATCTACTCTTGAAAAATAATATTCAAGATTAATACCGCCACACACAAGGCCAATGGGTCGCATAACACCCGTAAGCAATTTACCATCAGGATCTGTTCTGTAGTCATACGAATTTAAAAAAGCTCTCCTGTCTAAGAACAGGCCTTTTGTTAAACTACGCGGAGCAATGATACAAAGCGTATTGGTACCATGCCCGTATTCTGGCCTGGGCTCAAACATTGAAACTGATCTTTTCAGAATTTCTTTACGCACATGCTTCCGGCTTTTTTTAGTATCGATGGAAGCAAACCTCCTGGATCTTTCTTTAGCGTTTAAATCAAGAGCTTTTTCAAACAGGGGCAAATTGTTTTTATGTTTTTGCGCATTTTTTTCTGCAAGCACCTGCTCATCATAAAATTCTATCTGGTCAGCTGCAGTATCATGCAAGCCACCTACAAACTGCGTTTCATCTGGTATTTCAATTCCTCTTTCCTTTAACATACTGCGCACTTTGATATGATTGGCCATGAATGCAAACACCCTGGCATTAACAGAACCCGGTCTTCCGCTACATGCACCACAATCATGTGCCCCGTGATGAGGGTTATTAGCGCTGCTGCTTCCATGGCCTATTACATAAACAATCGTGGCGAAATTTTTCACCAGGCCAATGCTTCTCAATAAACCCTCAACTCTTACAGTCATTTCTTCAATAGTAAACCCAATCTGCAAACCATTTTCTCTGTCTTCGGGACTTTTATTTTCTATAGTTAACTGACCATCTTTATGCATGTGAGAAAATGCATTTGAAATGGCAGGGCTCATTCTTGGACGAAAAATAGTTTGTACGAGTTTTATTCCGGCAAAAAAACCAAGTGTAAGCGCACTTAAAAACCCACCTGAAAAAGTGTGCGTTTTATTTGTATAGATCAGCTCATGCCCTCTCTTGCTTTTTACATCAAATTCTTTTATAAGGAATTTGGGTGTAACAGGCGCCGGGCATAGTTTATCGTAAAATTTTGCGTTTTGCGGCTGCATAAAAAATTCAACGCCAAAAAATCCTGGCGCACTCAGGGTTACACAGGCAGAATCAACATATTCAACATGCCTCCGAAATGAGCATTCCCGCTCATCAATACAAAACATTGCCTGGAAACTTACTTCTTTGTTTTCAGTCATTTCTTTTTTCTTGTCCATTTCACTTTTTAAGCCTGCAAGAACCTGGTCATAAAAACTCCATTCAAAAGCTTCTTGCCACAGCATATAAACTTCATGCTTTTCTGTTTGCTTTACTTCAGAAAAAAGATCAGAAGATTTAAGGGCCACTGATTTTGCAAGCGGCTTCCAGGAATTTCCCAATTTAAAATCAAGCGCATCAATCTCGAGCAGCAATTCAAAAACAATAAGTTCCCTCAAGGTAATTTTCCTTCTGTCTAATAAACCCTCTGGCTGCATTTCAATTGCTGTAACCATTCCTGACCAGCCCTGGTGAGAAAATTGCTGGTCAAACAAGTATTGCTCATAAAAAAGCTCATCGCCAACAAGAATTTTCAGAAGGTCATTTATTTCGCATGTACCATTCAATAAAAGATCTTTTGCCCTTTCAGTCTTAAAAAAAC
>JACMLS010000247.1 GCA_014379485.1 Bacteroidia bacterium
CAAAAGTCCCCTGATCTTATCGAGCAGGTGGTGATGTTTGATTATTAAAGTGCGTACAGGAGATGACAGGTTATGGAAATTTCTGTAAGTTGTTTTTGATCCGGGAGATGTAAGTAAAGATCGGATGTGGGGAAAGATCATTCGTTCTTCCATTTTTATAAGTTCTGTTACATCTGTCCTTACCTCGTGCAAGGTTTTTTCAAGCGTTGCTATTTTTTCGTTTTCATGATCGCCCTGCTTTTCTGCAATTCTCAGATCAGCTTCTACCTGGTTAATGGTTCGTTTTAAACTTGTGTGCTGTTTTTTTTCGAGATAGTTCAATAGGTCTTCTACTCTTTCAATTTCAAGGTCTATTTCTTCTGCTGTTTTCATTTTTTCCGGTTATTTATAATTGGTTATTCTTTATTATTTGAATCCAACTCAAAATTGCCGCAAATTTCATTTAGGTAAAATGAAGGCCGTCAGCAAGTCACATGATGAGGATCAGTTTTTCTTTGGAACGCTTGATTTTATTAGGGTTTCGACGGATATCTGACCTGGCTCATATTTTTTGTTGAGGCAGGTCATTTTAGGAACAAGACACATTGCAGAAATTTGTACTGTTCAAAACAATTTTAATTTAAAAACCTCGCCCCGTTACGTTGTATTACGTTGCGTGACGAATAAAAAAAAGAAACCATGAGCACATTAACGAAAAAGTACACAACATTTATTGAGAAAAACAAAGTAAATTATTTTGCTTTCATTTCAATGATCATACTTGTTGGCGGAATCTGGGGCGGAGTTGCCTCAATGTTTATAGATAAGAACAACGCGGCACCCTGGCAACTGGCGCTTAACATTGGTGTTACAATGGCTACCAACATTGCAATAATGGGGCAGGCATCATTTAAATGGGTTATTAACCTTACTATTCTGGCAGTTATTACTAACGGAATACTGATTGCAATAAACGCTTTTTAATTTTTATTTACAGAAGGTCAGCTAAAAGAGAATTTCCTTTAACCGGGAAGTTCTTTTTTTTATTTTGCAAGAATTACAAGGAACTGTTTTTGTAATGAATAAAGAAACAATTTTGATTACAAATTGTGCGACTCCTACCGGAGTCGGTTTTTCGATTTTTTTCTTTTACCTATGATGTGTGAATCCTCCGGATTCAAGAACGCAGGGAGTTTGGAATCTTGTATGAGAAATTGATTACTGTTTTAATTTTGGATCAAGAGCATCGCGCAATCCTTCGCCAATAAGGTTATACATCAGCACTGTAAGAAAAATAGCGATACCAGGAAAAACTACCAGCCACCAAGACGAAGTAGATTCTCTTGCAGCGCTTATCAGTTTACCCCATGTAATTACATCAGGCGGAACTCCTACGCCTAAAAAAGACAAACTTGATTCCACAAGAATACAAGATGCAATTCCGAATGCAATGGCAACCAGAGATGGTGCTAATGCATTTGGTAATGCGTGTTTGAAAATGATACGCATGTTTGTAAAACCAAATGATTTGCCGGCAACAATGTAATCTAATGAACGGATACGTAAAAATTCTGCACGGGTCAGTCGCGCAATACTTGTCCAGCTTGTAAAACCAATGATCATGATTAGGGTAGAGTAGGAGGGTTTTGCGATCACTCCCAAAGTAACGATCAAAAGAAAAAGCGGCATAGAATTCAAAATTTCTATGCAGCGCGAGATAATTGAATCGACAGGAACAAAAACTTTTTTGTTTAAAAATTTTATTTTACCAACTAATTTTCCGGCTTTATAGGCTGCGAAAAGTATTACAATGATTA
>JACMLS010000248.1 GCA_014379485.1 Bacteroidia bacterium
GCGCCCCCCAAACCCTGAGTTCTGCCAAGCTGGATAAAGCTGCAACTGTTTTAAAAGCTGTTGCACATCCAACCCGTCTTAAGATCGTTTGCCTTTTGGGCGAATTCAAAAAAATGTCAGTAACAGAAATAAGTGAAAAAACAGCCTGTGAACAAAGCCTTGTATCTCATCACCTCACCAATTTAAAAGCGAAAAAAATATTAGAAATAAAAAGAGAAGGTAAAAATATTTACTACTCTCTTTCTGACCGGCATTTGCTTAACATTATAAAGTGCATAAACAATTGTAAAAGTATTTAATGCAGGAATATATAGGATATGCGTGTTTTGTGATCATAGGCCTTACCCTTGGTTTAATTGGTGGTGGTGGTTCTGCACTTGCTATGCCCGTTTTGCTTTACCTTTTGCATTATGGTCTGAACGATGCAAAAAGTTATTCATTGTTTATTGTTGGAATTACTGCGCTGATTGGTGGCATCTCTTTTCTTAAACGCGGAGATATAAGTATTGAAGCCATGTATCTCTTTGCTATTCCTTCTGTAATAGCTGTTTTTTGCACACGAAAATTTGTTGAACCTGCATTGCCCGAAACTTTTTTTACAATCGGAGATTTTGCGGCATCCAAACAATTTGTTTTGATGACCTTATTCGGAATTATTATTCTTATCAGTTCTCTAGGAATGATCCGCAAAAAGAAAAATCCCAGACGAAAAGATCTGATGTGGGGAGAATTTTACCGCTCACCCATTCACATTCCCTTTATTATTGTATTGGGAATTGCCGTGGGTTTTCTGACAGGAATTTTTGGTGTGGGCGGTGGATTCATTATCATTCCCGTTTTAGTTATTTTTCTTCGCGTTCCAATGAAAAAAGCCATCGGTACTTCTCTCGGAATCATTGCTATCAATTCTCTGATTGGTTTTACAAGCGGTTTCTGCAGGCAAACTATCGATTGGAAATTCTTACTCATTGTTTCTCTCCTTTCTGTAGCCGGAATTTTTATTGGAAGCTACCTTTCAAAATTTATTTCGGGCAAAAAACTTAAACCGGCTTTTGGCTGGTTCATATTACTCGTTGGGATCTTTATTATCAATTACGAACTTTTTTTAAAACCAAAACAATAACAGTAAAATGAAAGTAGAACAAATTTACACCGGATGTCTTGCACAAGGCGCTTATTTTATTTCTTCTGACGGCGAAGCAGCTGTAATAGATCCGTTGCGCGAAGTAAAACCGTACACCGATCTTGCAAAAAATAAAAATGTACAGATCAAATATATTTTCGAAACGCATTTTCATGCAGATTTTGTGAGCGGACATGTTGACCTTGCAGAAAAAACCGGGGCAACAATTGTTTTTGGTCCAAATGCAGAAACAAGTTTTAAAAGCCATATCGCTAAAGACAACGAAGAATTTTCTATCGGAAAAATAAAGATCCGTGTATTACACACGCCAGGTCATACACCTGAGTCTTCTACTTTTTTGCTCATAGATGAAGAGGGTAATGAGTTTTGTATTTTTACCGGCGACACACTTTTTATTGGCGATGTTGGCAGACCAGATCTTGCTATTAAATCAGATCTTACACAAGAAGATCTTGCAGGAATGTTGTATGATTCTTTAAGAA
>JACMLS010000249.1 GCA_014379485.1 Bacteroidia bacterium
ATTGCTCCATTTTTGTACAGTTGGAATGCGGGGTCTTTTACTACACAGGCAAATTACATTACTGCCGTTGCAGGAACTAATACTTGTATAGTTACTGATGCAAATGGTTGCTCTGCTCAAACTCAATTGTCCGTAGTAGATTCATGTGATCTTGTTTGGCCGGGCGATGCAAACGACGATTTAATCGCAGACAACAATGATTTACTTGCAATTGCATTAGGGAATAGCACAAACGGTACGGCACGGAATGCAACTGGAATTTTTTGGAATTGTGTTCCTTCTGTAAATTGGGGAAATAATATTTTGGGAAGCAGTGACAATAAACACATCGATTGCGATGGTAATGGAAATATTGATCTGAATGATACAAACGCAGTGGTTCAGAACTTTAACCTGACTCATGCCGCAAGCAAGTTTGCGAACCCTCAAAATATTTTGTCTGCGCCGGATTTAAAAATTGACATTTTGCAAGATACTCTGGCAGCGGGAGTAATTGGAAACATTATGGTTTCATTAGGGGATAACACAAATCCTGCAAACAATATTTACGGAGTTGCTTTTACTTTGAATTTTGATCCTGCTGTGATTGACCCATCTTCTTTCAGAATAAACGGAACCGGAAGTTGGATGGGAATGCAGAACAACAATATGTTGTGTATTTCTATGAACGACGGAACGAGTGGAATGATGCAGGGCGTTGTTGCAAGATATGACCACAGCAATGTTTCAGGTAATGGGTTAATTGCAAATATGGCTTTTAACACCAAGAGTAATTATTCAGGTACGCAAAATGTAAATTTTTCACTCAGTAATATTACCCTTATTGACGCTGCCGGAATTCCGATGAATGCCAATTCAATTGGTGATTCGCTGATTGCTTTAGACCCTTTAACTCTCGGAATGCAGTCTGGTAGTTCTCCCAACATTAAAATATTTCCCAACCCGTTTTCCGGCTCCACCACTTTTCTCCTGAGTGAGGAAGGTTATTATCAGTTGAAAATTTACAATGTGGTAGGTGGGTTGGTAGATAATCGAAGCTTCTCCGCAAGTAGCTTTGTTTACCAAAATGCCCAATTAGAAGGCGGGGTTTATTTTTATGAGATCAGGAATGAAGCGGGAAGCGTTTCTAAAGGCAAATTGATTTATCAAAACAAATGATCACCTGATACTACGCTGCAAATCAAGGCCACAGAACTTATAAAAAGACAATTATAGTTCGTCTGTCTTGCATATTTCTGCATAAAAGAGTGCCTTTTACTTAATTATCGCATTACTATCACATTAAAATCGCATGCCTATCGCATGGTTTAATCTTTTTGCCCCATTATTTCACATGCCTATCGCATGCCTATCGCATGGGGATCAGCCTGATTTTTGTCGGGAAAAATCTGCCGGATGAAAAAAACTAAACAATTTTCAAAAAAAATAAACAAACGCAATATTGGAAATCCCGACCTTTTTTGTTTAGCACCTATACGGAACTTTAAAATGTGAAATTTTAGAACATATTTTTCTAATCGAAAATTCCGTCATTTATTTGCAATAAAAACATGCAATTACACGAAATAGTAAAACGACTAAGAAAATCAAAAGGTTTTACTCAGGAAGAAATGGCCAAGCGGCTATTTATGA
>JACMLS010000250.1 GCA_014379485.1 Bacteroidia bacterium
ATGCGCCTTGCGTAATAGATACTATCAAGTATCTCTTTTTGTTTCTCTTCAATAATATCTTTCTGTTTTGTAATTGCAAGGTTTGATTTCTTTTTCTGCAAAAAACTTCGCCAGGCAAAAACAGCAAAACCAATTACCAAAAGTAAAAATCCGCAAACAGAAAACAAGATCACTTTTTGTTTTTTACTTTCTGCGGCAGCTATTACGCGCTGGTTTTCTTTATCCTTGTTCAACAGTTCTATAGCCTGATCTTTTTTCTGGCCTGCGTATTGCGCATTCATTTGCGCAATGAGGCGGTTGTTCTCATTATTGGTAATAGCATCTTTTAATGAAGCAAATAATTTGTGGTAATGATAAGCAGAAACAAAGTCGCCAAGTGCAGAATCGCATTCGGAAAGTGAAAAGCAGGCGCGCATCAATTCGGGCGAAGCATCTATTTTTTTTGCCACTTGCGCCGCTTCCAGTAAAACTTTTTTCGCTTCGGCCGGTTTGCGTTCCTCTAAATAAGTTTCGCCATAATTATTATAGGCAACCACTACACCTTCCTGGTAACCTATTTCTTTACTCAGCGAAAGGCTTTTTTTATAAAAGTCTTTCGCTGGTTCATATTCTTTTTTATTTGCATGCACAGCGCCTATGTTCAGGTAAAGATCTGCCATTCCTTTTTTGTCGCCAAGTTCATTGCGGATAGAAAAACTTTTAGAATAAAACTCAATAGCTTTATCATAATTTCCTTTTTTGGCATAAATGGCGCCGATGTTACTATAAGGCACAGCCATTCCTTTTTTATCTCCAAGCTCATTGCGGATCTCTAAACTTTTAGAATAAAACTCAATGGCCAGTTCGTAATTATTCTTGTTGGCGTGTATATTGCCAATGTTGTTATACGAATTTGCAACACCCTTTTTATCGCCCAAAGTTTCTTTGATCTGTAAAGCCTTAAAATAAAATTCTATTGCCTTATCATAATTTCCAATGTCTGCATGCACAATCCCAAGATTATTATAAACGCCTGCCATTCCTTTCTGATCTCCTGTTTTTTCGTAAGACTTAAGGCTCTTCAGATAAAATTCAAAAGCCATATCATTGTCTCCTTTATCTGCATATATATTTGCCATATTGGTCATGGCTTTTCCGATTCCTTTTTCCCATCCTGAATTAGTTCCGATGCGAACAGAGCTTGCGCTGATAAAAGCCGCCTTGGCAAAATTCATTGCCGTATCATACGAGCCAATGCTTTTAAATTCCCAACTCAGGTCGTTCAGCAATTTTACTTTTTCAGTATCTCCGCCTGAACTTGCTCCGGTAAAAGAACGCTTTTTTAATTCTGACAGTAAAGAATCAAGTTTAGCATTTTGAGAATAAGAGGTGCTAAAGCAGAAACAAAAAGCCGCAATAAAAAACAAGCCTGACAAAAAATTTCTTGCTGTATTAAAAATCATCAGCGCAAATTTAAGACTTAAAGAATCTGTAATCCGTAATACTGCTAAGTATAAAAACCTAAAAACCATTCAGGATTTTTGCAATAGAAAAGAAAATCCCTAAATTGTTTCTTAAATGAGCTGAAACAAAAACCTGATTTTTTTGGATTTGTTCAGTTAACTATTTTGTTCGGATGTTCTGCTAAAACTGTGCATTAGCCCCCCGAATTCAAATTCTCGTCTCATTTCATTAGTAAAATCGATTTAGTTTTTTTGTATCATTACATATTCAAATTAAACCAATTTCCCAATGAAAAAAGTTGTTCTGTTTTTTTCTCTCCTGTTAGCTGCTGTTTCAGTAAAATCGCAGACAAATCCAGGTGATACCATTGTTATGCAAACTTTTACTTTCGGTTCGTTGCAAGATGACTGGTTCACTTTTCCTTCTGATACCATTCAGTTTGAAAAAGTGATTATGAAATATAAACTCAAATGCAACTCTGCACAAACACCAGCCTGTGGCGAGTGGGACTATCTTACAAATACTTACGTTTACCATCCGACAGGTTTGCTTGACTCTTCGGTAATTAATCAGCCAACAATTGTAGTTAATTCTGCAAGCCCTGACAGCGTTGCGTATTCTTACAACCCCACTTATTCTTACGATACCAGCTTTCAATATTTTATGGTGAATACTTCTACCGTTTCGCTCACCACTTCAATTATTGGCGCAGGTGGTACAACTACTAACGCTCCTTTTGGCGCAGCGCTGCCTGTTTCAAGAACGCAGTACTTGTGGAAAGCAAGCGAAATGTCTGCGGCAGGAATGACGATGGGAAACATTACAGGCCTGCAATTTTATCTTCAATCTTTAGGCGGGCAGCTCCGCAATCTCACAATAAAAATAAAATCAACTGCGCTTGATTCACTGACCACAGCAACTTTTTCTGCAGCAGGTTTTACCACAGTGTACATGCAAAACACGCTGTTCAGTGCAACGGGCTGGAATGCGCTGCAACTTACAACGCCGTTCAATTGGAACGGGACCTCTAATTTAATTGTTGAAATTACATATGATAATCTGCAGGCTTCAACAAACAATGCACTTGCGGCAGACACAACAACGCTGTTTAAATCCGGTTTAATTAATGCAGGAAGCGATCGTGCTGTATCTGCAAATGCGGGCGGACATATTGATATTCCTTTGAACCCTTCTGTTGCCGCGCTTGACTCTTTCATAACCGTTGCTTATTGGGCTTATGGCGATGTTTCTTTACAACCAATGGATGGAACCTGTTTTGAAGCAGTAGATTCTATAAACCAGCGCGTAATAAATGCGCACATGCCCTGGAGCGATGCAAATGTTTATTGGGATGCCGGAAATGTAGGCGGCAGTTACGATCGTATAAACAAAGTGGCAACCTTAGCAGAATATGAAGGCAACTGGAATTACTGGGCCTTTACAAAAAACGTTGCAACAGGCTCAATGAAAATTTACCTGAACGGGGTTTTATGGCATAGCGGAACAGGTAAGACAAGAAGAATGAAAAACATAAAAAAATTCAGACTTGCGCAGGGCAATTGGGGCGGTTCTAATTCTTATGCAGGTCGTATGGATGAGTTTACCGTTTTCAATAAAGAATTATCGCTTGCAGAAATTACAACGTACATGAATCAGCCAATCACAACTGCCGATCCTAATTTTTCAAATCTTGCGGTGCATTTTAATTTTAACGATGGCAATTATGTAACAGCAGCAGATTCTGCTTCCGGAAATCACGGTGCGGCATTGTTCTCCGGAATTCAGAATCCACTGAAACCAGCGTCAGAAATGATTTCAGGATTCGCAGAAACAAAAATCCGCCCGCAAATTACTTTTGAGCAGGGCGTTTATGTTTCTTATCTCGATTCTGTTTCTGTAATTGATTCAACACTAAATGTGCCATTTGTAATTCTTGCGTATAATGATTCGGTTGTAAATCCATCTGTTGCCACCGATACACTTGTTGGCTGGCCGGTTGTTGCCAACGGAATTGCTGACAGTACAATTTATCTCTCTTCCTATTCCTATTACAATGTATTTCCTGAAATAGACCGCTTTGAACTGGCGCGTTATATTACTCCTTACGGCAACGGTTTGTCACTTGGTACCGGAGGATGGACCTGGACATTTGATGTGAGTGATTATATAACACTGTTACATGATTCCGTTCATCTTTCAGCAGGTAACTGGCAGGAATTATTAGATGTACAATTTTTAATGATTGTTGGTACACCACCAAGAGATGTGATTGGAATTGAAAATTTATGGAACGGAAATTTTGATTATGGAAATGCAGCAGACCCGATAGAAAATTATCTTCCGGCGCTAAATGTAAACATTCCTGCCAATGCGGTAAACTCAAGATGGAAGTCAAGAGTAACCGGACACGGAATGGATTCGCCCGGCAACTGTGCAGAGTTTTGTCCTAAAAATCATTATTACAACATTAACAACAATCTTGAGTATACACAACTTGCATGGAGAGATAATTGTGATCTGAACCCGCTTTATCCGCAAGGTGGAACCTGGGTGTATGACAGGTCTAACTGGTGTCCGGGAGCTGAGGTGTGGACTTATGATTTTGAATTAACGCCTTTTGTAACCGCAGGAGATACAGCTGTCTTAAATCACGATGTTCAGCCCTACACACATACAAGCGGATGGGATTACTGGCAGATAGAAGACCAGGTTGTTTATTATTCTGCACCAAATTTTACTTTAGATGCTTCGCTCGAAGATATTCTTTCTCCCACAAAAGATCAGATGTGGGCGCGTTACAATCCTATCTGTACAAATCCTATTATCAAAATTAAAAACACAGGCTCAGCAACACTCACATCGCTTACCATTACTTATGGTCTTGTGGGTTCAACACCTTCTGTTTATACCTGGACCGGCTCACTTGCCTTTCTGGAATCTGAAACTGTTACTTTAGGAAACTTTGCATGGTCTACTGCAGCAACAGATTTTTCTGTAACGCTCAGCAATCCAAACGGAGGAACCGATCAGTATCAATACAACAACGCGCGCAGCAATCCCTTTACTTTTCCAATGATATTACCTTCTAAATTTGTAATTCAGCTTCAGACAAATACTAATTACTGGGAGAATGTATGGACTTTGAAAAACAGCGCAGGAACTGTTATTGCAAGCAGAAGCGGAGCAGCCGCCAACACAACGTATAAAGATACTGTTGACCTGCCAAGTGATTGTTACGAATTTGAATTACTTGATTCTGGCGAAGATGGTTTAAGCTGGTGGGCCAATACAGGGCAGGGAAATGGGTCTATGCGTTTCAGAAGCGCTACCAATGGTACCATATTAAAAAATTTCGGGGCAGATTTTGGCGGACAGATTTATCAGCAACTCAACGTGGGTTTAAATGTAGGCATCAATCAATACGTTTACACAGACCGCGATGTTATGAATGTATATCCCAATCCCTCTAACGGGCATGTAAACATTGATGTGAACCTGGCAACGCGCGATGACGGTACAATTAAACTGTATGATCTTATGGGAAAAACTGTGTACACGCGTTCGTTTAAAGATCAGGTAACAGACAGTTTTGAAGCAGATTTTTCATACCTGAGCAAAGGCATTTATTATGTAACGCTTCGCACAAAAAACAAACTCATAACAAAAAAACTGATTTTGAATTAGAATTTTATTTTTTAAACAGCTAAACGGGCCGTCATTTTAAAATGTCGGCCCGTTTTTTTACTACGTGTAAACCCTTACGGTTGTTTCGCTTCTTTTTTTTTATCTTGCAAGGTGAATTTTTTTAGATGAACAAGGCCGGCGGTTTTCTTTTTTTCTTTTTACTGAAGTTGATTTTTGTGTCAGCTCAACCGGGTGTGACAGATTCACTCCTTGCCCTTATCAAAAAAGATAAAGAGGATAGCAGTAAAATAAACCACCTCAATAATCTTGGATGGGAGCTGATGTACCAGGATCCTGATACTTCTATTATTTTGGGCAACCAGGCGCTTTCGCTTTCGCAAAAATTATGTGCTTCCTCAAAAGACAAATTGATATGGTTTGGTAAAAAGGGTATGGCCAGCTCTCTTGGAAACCTGGGTGTTTACTATCATCTTAAATCTGATTATCAGAAAGCACTGGAATATTATACGCAAGCCACAACACTAAGCGAAGAGTTACTCAGAAACAGCAAAAACCCTGCTGAGAGAAAGATTTTTTTGAGTGGAATTTCTGCGCGCTATGGCAATATGGGGCTTGCTTATGCTGACCAGGGAAATTATCCTAAAGGGTTGGAATATTATTTAAAAGCACTAAAAATAGATGAAACTGCCGGAAATAAAAGCGGAATGATAAATCATTTATGTAACATGGGAATTGTGTATAAAGACCAGGGAGATTATTCAGCTTCCCTTGCTCATTACACAAGGGCGCTTAAACTTATTGATGAAACCGGAAATAAAAGCGCGCTTGCAACCATACTGGGCAATGTTGCAAGCATTTATAAAGACCAGGGAAATTTTACAAAGGCAATAGATTATTGTTTCCAGGCATTAAAAACAGATTCGGCAAAAGGAAACCTATATGGCATGGCAAGGCATACGGGTAACATCGGGTTAATTTATTCTGAGCAAGGCGATTCTGCTGTGAGGTCGGGTAACAATACGTATGCTATGAAAAGCAAATATCTTTTGGCGCTTGAATATTATTTTAAAGCCTTAAAACTGGATGGAGAGATCGGAAATAAAAACGGGGAAGCTGCATGGTATAATAATATTGGCGTTCTCTATACCAAAACAAAAAAATTTAAGGAAGCAACAACCTATCTGCAAAAAGCTATTGAAATAGACAGTGCTATCGGAAATTTAAAAGGATTGATTATGGACGAAGACCAGCTGTCTAAACTTTATGAAAATACAGGAAAAGATCAGCAGGCCCTTATCCATTACAAAAAATCAAGAGCATTGCAAGACTCTGTTTTTTCTGAGGAAAATAAAAAACAACTGCTTCAAAAAGAAATGAATTTTAATTTCGAAAAAAAAGAAGCCGTTGCTAATGCAGAACATAAAAAAGAATTAGAAAGCCAGGGCCGGATTGCGGATGAAAAAAGCCGTAAGCAGAATGTTATTATGTTATCAGTCATCAGTTGCTTGTTGTTAGTTGTTGTTTTTGCAGCTTTTGTTTTCAGGTCGTTAAGAATTACACGCAAACAAAAAACGCAGATAGAAGTACAAAAGCGCGAAGTTGAAATGCAAAAAGAACTGGTGGAAGAGAAACAGAAAGAAATTTTAGATAGTATTTATTACGCCAGAAGAATTCAAAGAGCTTTAATTACTTCAGAAAAATATATTGGGCGGAACTGGATGAGATTAAGAAGTAAAAACCAATGAAAGAGAGACCGGGGATAATTGCGTTTAATGTGGGTAAAGAAAAACTTCTGATGCTGATCCTGCTCATGAATTTTTTTATTGTATCTGCACAAAAAAATAAAATTGATTCTGCCATCGCTTTATTAAAAGTTGAAAAGAATGACACAAGTAAATTAAACCTGTTGTTTACACTCAGCCGGCATTTAACCAATACAGACCCTGACACCGCTGTAATTTTATGCAACCAGGCGCTGGATCTGTCAGAAAAATTGAAAAAATCAGCTGACAAGAACCTGGTACTTGCCGGAAAAAAGGGAGAAGCAAATGCATTAAACTATCTTGGAATTTGTTTCAGGATCAAAGGAAATTCTGCAAAGGCGCTTGAATATTTTCTGCATGCAATTAAGATTGATGAAGAAACTGACAATAAAAAAGGAATGGCAATCCGCTTTGGTAATATTGGCATTGTCTACAAAAACCAGGGCAATTATCCGCTGGCGCTTGATTATTATCAGAAAGCCTTGAAAATAGAAGAGGAGTTGGGAAATAAAAGTGATGTTGCGCGCCACCTCAGTAATTTAAGCGTTTTGTACAGAACCATGGGCAATTATCCGCTGTCTTTAACGTTCATAAACCGCTCACTAAAAATTTACGAAGAAATAAAAGATGTAAGAGGGCAGGCAGCCTGCTTTGGTAATTTAGGAATTATGTTCAGGGAACAAGGAGATTTTCCGAAGGCCCTCGACTATAATTTTAAAGCCCTGAAAATAGATGAAGCGCTGAATAATAAAAGTAATGTGGCCAAGCATTACGGTAATCTCGGAAATATATATGTTGACCTTGGAAACGCCGAGAAAGCACTGCAATATTATTCAGGAGCAAAAAAAATAGACGAAGAAATGGGAAACAAATGGGGGGTAGAGATGGAACTGGGAAGCATTGGGAACGTGTACAGCGATTTAAAAAACTATACAAAAGCAAAAGAAAATTATTTAAAAGCTATTGAACTGGCAGAAGAGCTCGGAGACAAAAGCGGTGTTGCCAGACATTTGGGCAACCTTGGAATGGTGTACCTGCAACTGAACGAGAACAGCAAGGCGCTTGATTGCCATTTAAAAGCGTTGAAAATTGATGAGGGCCTTGGAAACTCAGAAGACGTAGCTATGCATTACGGAAATTTAGGAGCACTGTATTTAAAAATGGGAAAGTATAACGAAGCTGAAATTTATTTGAAAAAAGCTGTTAGAATAGAGGAAGGTAATGGCATTTTAAATCACCTGCTGGCAAGTGAAAATGCGCTTTTTCAATTGTATGAAACTACGGGCAAATTTAAACTTGCACTTTTTCACTTCAAGAAAACAGTTGCAATTAACGATTCCATTTTCTCAGAAGAAAGTAAAAAGCAACTGTTGCAAAAAGAAATGAATTTTACTTTCGAAAAAAAAGAAGCTGTTGCCAATGCCGAGCATAAAAAAGAAATGGAAAGCCAGAGCAGAATTGCTGATGAGAAGAGCAGGAAACAGAATGTTATCATGTTATCGGTTGTTAGTTGTTTGTTATTGGTTATAGGATTTGCATTTTTTATTTTCCGCTCTTTGCGGATTACGCGGAAACAAAAAAAACTGATTGAAAGACAAAAATACGAAGTAGAGAAACAAAAAGACCTGGTGGAAGAAAAACAAAAAGAGATATTAGATAGTATTTATTATGCGAGAAGAATTCAGAGGGCACTAATAACATCTGAACTGTATATAGAAAAAAACATAAAAAAACTGACCAAAAACAACTTCACATAAAGCAAAAATCGTATTTTTAAAATAATCAGAATGACTAACAAAAAAAACGCGGTATTTCTTTTTTTCCTCTTTTGTACATTAAGTTTTCCTTTCCTTGCACAGGAAAAATTTAATGAACAGGATGCATTAAAAAAAATAAGCGAATCAAAAGCAGATTCTTCTAAGATCGATCTTTTAATAAAGCTATCTGCCAAGATAAAAGAGAGCAATGCAGAAAAAGGTGTTGAGTAAGCTAAACAAGATCTGGTTCTAATCCGTAAAATACATGATCCTTAAAGAACAGTTGAAAGCAAAATAAAAATCGGTCAGGCCCTGGCCTACAAAGAAGAGTATCCTGCTGCTCAAAAAATTTTTATCGAAACACTTGACTCGAGCAAGCTGATTAATTACAGGTCTGGTATAACCAGCAGCTTAAACCGGCTTGGGGTATGCGAAAGAAACCAGGGCAATTTTGACAAAGCGATCACTTATTATTTTGAAAGTTTAAAAATGCTGGAAGAAGATAAAGACACCGTTGGTATTTCCACACAGCTCTCTTCTATTGGTGTTGTATATTACAAAACCGGCAATTATGATAAGGCAATAGAGTATTATGATAAGAGCATACGCCTAAATAAATTATCTAAAAATGCCGGAAGTGGTTTGTCGGCCGTTTTAAATAACCTGGCTGGTGCCCTTATGGCGAAAAAAGATTACAAGCGCACCAAAGAAATTATGCTTGAAACTTTTGAGCTGAAAAAAAAGGAAAATGATGTTTTTGGCCTGGCATCAGGTTACATTAATTATGTTCGCCTGCTTGTTGAAATTAATGATATTAATGAGGCTGCTTTATATGCCGGCAAGGCCCTGGAGATTGCAGAGCAGATGAATGATGACGGTGTAAGATCAGGCGCATACGATGTGGCCGCAGATGTGGCTTATCAGAAAAAGCAATACAAAGAAGCAATTGGTTTTTATAATAAGGCAATACAAATAAGCCAAAAACTGAATACAAGAGATGATCTGAAGAGCCTCTATTACGATCTCGGAAAAGTTTATGATAAGCAGAAAAATTGGGAAATGGCTTTAAAGTATCATGTGCTTTATACCAAATTAAAAGACAGCCTGTTCAGCGAAAAAAGCGACAGGGCAATTACGGAAATGAATACTAAATACGAAGCGGAAAAAAAAGAACTTGAAATTTTAAGTTTAAACAATCAGCAGAAGCTGGATAAAATGGAAATTTTATCTTCAAACCAGCAAAAACAGAAACAAAAAATTATTATTTATTCAGTTGCTGTTGGTTTGCTTTTAGTGATTTTATTCTCAGTTTTTATTTTCAATCGTTTTAGAATAATCCGAAAGCAAAAAACGGAGATCGAAATTCAGAAACAAAAAGTAGATGAATCAAACAGGAGCCTGAACGAAAAGAATAAAGAAATTTCTGAACAGAAAGATGAGATAGAACACCAGAAAAACCTGATACAAGAGAGTCAAAAAGAAATTCTTGATAGTATTAATTATGCCAAACGCATACAGGAAGCAATTTTGCCACCGGTACACCTTATCGGGAAAAAATTGCAGAACACGTTTGTTCTGTATAAACCTAAAGATATTGTTGCAGGAGATTTTTATTGGATGGAAGCTTTGAGCCATTCTTCAGAAGCGAGTCGATCAGCGTGCGAAGGCGCGTGCCGTGCTCGGACGTGGCGCTCGCGGCTTCAGGAGCGTAGCTGTATTCCGTGCGCGACGGCAGCGTGTGCGTGACGAAGAGCGCGACGC